>JBLHRT010000027.1:0-16093 GCA_047626255.1 Candidatus Azotimanducaceae bacterium | reverse complement strand
GGCGTCGAGACGGGCGATCAGCTCCTGTACATGAAACGGCTTGACCAGGTAGTCATCGGCACCGGCCGCCAGGCCATCGACCTTATCCGTCCAGTCGGCACGGGCTGTCAAAATGAGGATGGGATAGTCTCGGCCCTCTTCGCGAATCTTGCGGATAATCTCCAGACCCGAGACGCGAGGTAACCCAAGATCAATGACGGCCACGTCAAAATTGAATTTCTGGGCGATATACAAGCCTTCCATCCCGTCACCGCACGCGTCAATAGCAAAATCGTGACGCTCCAGCAGCTCAACCAGCTGCTCTCGCAACTCATCTTGGTCTTCAAGAAGTAATAATCGGTTCGCCATCGTTTGCACTCGACTTAAGTCGGACAGGCCACTAGTACTTTTCGAAGCACACTATTGAAAAGGCGCTATTCAAAAACATCGCCCGAGTTACCATCAACGAAGACAGTGTTAACAACCCCATCAGGCGACAGGGTCTTGACGCGATAAACCACCGGCCCCTTACTATCGATCAGGCTCACCGAGAGAATTTTAAACGACTGGAATCGCTGCCTTACTTTCGCGGCCGCATCTCGGGAGTCCAGCCGCTGAGCACGACGCGGCAGACGGGTTGCCCTTGATGGCTGTGAGGGCACTAAGTTCTGCGCCACCAAGACCGGCTTGGCCATCAATCCCCTAGGTCCCGCCACGGCGCCTTGCGTCACTCCCAGACTGGCGATCAGCCATACTAGCAACATCAGGTTACGCATCGAATTTTTTGACCCCGTACTCATTATTCATTATTTACGATGAGTCATTCACTCAGAATCAATCATCGCCGTGTTAAATAACTGGCGATATCGCCAGGCGAACCTTTATCGTATCACCGGGATTAGCATCCATGCGAGTTGAATAGGTCTGCTCATTGTAACGGTACCTGACCTGATAACCCACCAATCGCTCTTCCTCACGGGAGTCTTGGTAGACCTTGCAACGTTCCTGCGTCTCGTAGCGACGCTGAGACGGCGCATTGGATGAGGCGATAACATTACCTAGTGTCGCGCCCAGCACAGCACCCACTACCGCACCCACGCGTTTGTTAGACTTTCTATGGCCTACCGCATTACCGAGTGCGCCACCGATGACCCCTCCCACGACAGTACCCAGCGGATGACTGTTGCGCCTTCGGTCTTCATAGACTACCTGCTCCTGCCAACACTCTTCACGCGGGGTGTTGATCTGAACCGTAGTATACACTGGCTGCGAGTCAATGACCGTTGCATAGCCGTACGACACATTGTCTGCCGCCAAAGCCGGCACTGCTGCCAAACTGGCAGACAAGCACAGCACTAATGCACCTATGCTCACTGCCTTATAATGAGTCTTATAAGAAGCCTTAGAAGCCGCCGTAGAAGCGCCCTTCCTCGTCTGTGTACCCAAACCAAATGTCGCGATCTTTGTCTGTTTGCCGTTCATGCTCGTCATACTCATGTTGCAAGTGTGGAGAGCAGATTAACCTGCTAGGGCTGAATGCTTCCTGAACAGACCGCGCTGAGTTGTTCAGTTGGTATTCAGCTGGGGGCGCCTAGCTGGGGGCGCCTAGCCGGGGGCGCCTAGCCGGGGGCGCCTAGCCGGGGGCGCCTAGCCGGGGGCGCCTAGCCGGGGGCGCCTAGCCGGGGGCGCCTAGCCCAACTCACGCCGAAACGGAGGCAAGGCATTCAACAGCCGCTGACCGTACCGCTGGGCCGTGAGGCGTCGATCAAGAATAGTAATCACACCCTCATCGGTTTCAGTCCGCAACAAGCGGCCACAGGCCTGCACCATGCGCAGCGCAGCGTCAGGCACCATAATCTCTTGAAAGGCGTTGCCGCCTTGGCCTTCAATCCATTCGCTCAACGTCGCCCCAACGGGGTCATCCGGCACGGCAAAGGGGATTTTGACGATGACCACATGCTCACAATAAAGACCCGGCAAGTCTATACCCTCGGCAAAGCTGGCCAGGCCGAAGATAATACTCGTCTGACCCTGATCTACCCGGCGCTTCTGGGTGGCGACGATCTCGCTTTTTGACAGGTCGCCCTGCACAAGCAAATGTTCGCGAAAGGCTTCAGGCAACGCATCACGAATGCGAAACATCTGTCGCCAAGAGGCAAACAGCACAAGCCCACCGGCTACATCTACCAGCAAGCCAGGTAACATGGCGGCCACCTCGGCATTGTGCGCCTCAGCTTCACGTGGGTCGGTGCTCATCGACGGCACCCGCAAGACCGCCTGGGTCGCGTAATCGAAGGGACTGGCGAGCGCCCTGAAATGATTGTCAGCACCAATTCCCGCGCGCTTTCGGAAGCGCTCAAAATCCGCGCCTTCTGCCAATGTCGCCGAGGTCAACACCGCACCGAAACAACGCGACCACAGCAAGGCTTGCAATGTGTCGTGCACCGACACAGGGCTAGCGCTGATGGCCACCTCCGCATTATCGCGAAAGCTAATCCAGCGCGCTGTCGGCGGTTGACCCGGCGGGTCAGCCACCAGATAATTTTGCCAGAGCCCGGCACCGCCGTTAAGCCGGGCATTCACACCAGCGATAATCGGTAGCCAGTACTCCAACTGCTCTTGCCCTGGACCTTCATCCGCCATGCGATCCTCTATCGCGCTTTGTATCTGACTCGTCTGGTTGGTCAATCGCTGGACCGCCGCCAGCACACCCGCGCTGGCCTCCATCAGGGCAGGGTCAGCTCGGCCCTGCTCGAAACGATAGCGACGCTCACGGTCTTCACCCTCGGCCAATTCTCGCAGTGGCTCGATAACAGCACTGACGACTTGCAGTTGCTCCAGCAGACCATTGATCCCACCTTCAATACGCCCCAGCCCATGGGTTAATCCGCCCACATCGCCAAGCTCGGCTGCCATCAGACCGAAGGATGACGGCAACTGTTCAAGCCAGGCCTGGGTCGATTGCAACAGCTGAAAATTCGAGAAATGATTAATAGCCTTATCCGGTAAGTGATGGCCCTCATCAAAAATATAGATAGTGTCTTCCGGCGTCGGCAGCACGGCACCACCGCCCATCATCAGGTCAGCCAACACCAAATCGTGATTGCTGACAATGCAGTCTACTTTGTGGATACGCTCCCTGGCGCGATAAAAATAGCAGTTCTCGTAGTGGGAACACTTTCTGCCCGTACACTGCACATGGTCAGTGCTGACAGGAAACCAGGCATCATTGGCAAGCTCGGTTGACCAGCTATCACGCTCGCCATTCCAGTCACCTCGGCCCAGACGAGCCATCATTTCTTCATACAAGGCCTGATGCGAGACATCGTTGGCCAGCACCTCGTCTTCGTACAAGGCCAAGGTGTGATTGCTTGAACCCATGGCCTGCAGGGCTAAATCCAACCGCGACAGGCACAGATAGCGCCGACGCCCCTTGGCTAGGGCGAAACTGAATTCCAGACCCGAGTGTTCGCGAATATCCGGCAAATCCAGCAGTACGATCTGCTCTTGCAAGGCCACCGTCGCGGTGGCAATGACCAACCGCTTGCCCAGCGCCTTGGCAATAGGCAGCGCGGCCATGGCATACGCGACTGTCTTACCGGTACCCGTGCCCGCCTCTACCACGCAGACAGCTCCCGTCGAGGTGCGTGCACCCTCGCTATCGACTTCAATATTTCCCAGAGTATTGGCGATATCCGCAATCATCTGCCGCTGGCAATGCCGGGACTTATAGCCTTTTTTATCCAGTAGCTTCGAGTAAGCGACTTGAATTTCGGATTTTATTTCGGGACTCAACATTGACGGAGCATACCTAAACTGCGCATTATCGTCGCCATGATAATCAGCAAGACGAGAAGATTCATGAAAGACGCCATCATAACAGTCAGACACTGCGGGCAGTACCTTCAGCGAATGATCCTACCAATATTCCTTGCCAGCCTTGGTGTCGACGCCGCCAAGGGTGCTGACGCCCTGCCACTGGATAAATTGGTGATGCCGGCAGGCTTCCATATTGAGGTCTATGCCGAGGTCGAAAACCCTCGCCAGATGGCACAAGGCGATGATGGGGTTATTTATGTGGGCAGCATGCGCCCCGGCAAGGTGCACGCCGTACGTGATACCAATGGTGATCACAAGGGCGATCAGGTCACTGTGATTGCCGACGATTTAGAGCTGCCCTCAGGCATCGCCTACCGCAATGGCGATCTGTACGTTGGTGCTGTCAGTAAAATTCTGGTTTATCGGAACATCCAGAAGCAGTTCGGGGCAGGTCTTTTCACGTCAGACGTTTTGCTAGATTCATTGCCGGCGGAACGTCATCACGGCTGGAAGTATCTAGAGTTTGGGCCTGACGGTTATCTGTATATTCCTGTCGGGGCACCTTGCAACATTTGCTTATCCGACGATGAGGCCTTTGCAGCTATCCATCGCTTGAACGTCGATGCCACCCCCCCCGCCCTTACGCCCTTTGTCAAAGGCGTGCGCAATACCGTCGGATTTGACTTTCACCCCACAACCGGTGATCTGTGGTTTGCTGACAATGGCCGCGACATGCTGGGTGACGATGTACCGCCTTGCGAGTTGAACCACGTGACCGCGGCAGGCCAACACTTCGGTTATCCGTTTTTTCACGGCCACAGTATTGCCGATCCTGAATTCGGCACCGATAAGAACCCAGCTGACTATGTCGAGCCCGCACTCGCCTTAGGCCCTCACGTAGCGCCACTGGGCATGATGTTTTATACCGGCACCCAGTTTCCTGAAGCGTATCAACAACAGATATTGATCCCTGAACACGGCTCCTGGAACCGTTCGCCCGAAGCAGGCCATACCGGTCATCGGATCACCAGTGCCCGCACGGATGCCGATGGCAAACTGCATTATGAGGTATTGATTGAAGGCTGGTTACAAGACAACGTCGCCTGGGGACGACCCACTGATTTGCTGCAACTCAAAGACGGTAGCCTGTTGATATCGGACGACCTAGCCAACGTCATCTACCGACTGACGTACATCGCCAACTGATCGCGATGTTCTTGATCTCAGGGGCTTGAACCTGACGGGCACGGCGCAGATCATAACCTCGCACAGGTATTTATTAGCTCAATAAGAGACGATGTCATGATCACCGATAAACGACGCAATTCGGACCGACGCGACGAAAGCCGCAGAAACGCAGAACGACGGCAGCAGCTCACCGCATTCAATAGCGAGCGTCGCAGTGATAGCGCACGGCGTCAAGACCATCGTCGCCAGAGCGTTAGGCGCGACGCCGGTTAGGTCAATCCGACGTCGGGGTTAATGCACCATCCGAGCCTGAATGATCTGATGGCCTATGGAACGAGGCGCCGCCGGTCAGCAGCTACTCACGGACCCATTGTGGCTGGCTAGCCATCAACGACAGACAAGTCAGGCTGACGCTTGTGCTCCTCGTTCTTGTAGTGGGATTCGTGATGACCTTCGTGATGACCTTCGTGATGACCTTCGTGATGACCCTCTCCACCCTCCTCTTCAAGACCCTCTTCATAGTCGACCATCTCGACGATCTCTTGTGACGTGCTCCTGACATTCGCGAAGGGTTCGAAGTGATGGCGATCTGCCTGATGATCTTGAATCCGAAAGAGCGTCCAGCAAACTAATAAGGACAATGCCACGGCTGAGACCATAAACAATGCCTGACTGCTATAGCCGATCAAAAATGCCACCAGCAGTGGCCCAATGATAGCGCCCGCGCTGTTCATCATCAGCACACCGCTGGCAACCTCCATCAGGGATAAGGTCGTATTGTCATTCGCATGAGCCAGACACAGCGAGTACAAGGGGAAGGTCATGCCACCAAAGAGAAACATAGTGAGATAAATCAACCCAGGGCTACCACCACCCAAGAACAACCCCAACAAACAGGTTAAGGCGCCGAGCAAGGCAACACCGGCAATCACATAACGCCGATCAACATGGTCTGACAGCCGGCCCACAGGAAATTGAAAACACGCGCCGCCGAGGATAGTAACCGCCATAAAGATACCAATTTGGTCAGTCTCAAGGTTGTTCACCCGGGCGACCACAGGTCCAAGCGCCCAAAAGCCACCGGTCACCAGGCCCCCAAAAAACGCGCCGACCATGGCTACCTGAGAAGCCGCGAACACCTTCCCCAGATTAAATTCAATACGCGTTATCGGACTCGGAGCTGAACTCGAGGTCAGGCCAATGGGCACCACCCCTAGCACCAGGAACGCCGCCGCCAGCATAAATAAGCCCTGAAAACCTAGGTCGAAACCAATCAACAACTGCCCCAAGCAGATCGCCAATAGAGTGATAATGGTATACACAGACAAGACACTGCCGCGAGATTCGACTGCGGTTTTCTCGTTCAGCCAGCTCTCGATGACCATATAGATACCCGCAAGGGCCCAGCCTGAGAGGCAGCGCGATAGCAGCCAGAACCAAAATTGATCGACCAAACCGATCAGCAACAAAGTGGCAGTGGCCAACGCCACCAGCACGGCAAACACGCGAATGTGTCCGACCCTGGCAACCAGCACGGGAACCGTTAAACAGCCGATAACAAAACCTAAAAAGTACGCCGAGCCCGTATAGCCAATCAAATCTGGCGACCAACCCAAATTTACCGCATACAGTGGCGCCAGGGTCAGCTGCAGCCCATGCCCTATCAATAGAATTGCCGCCGACAGCAACAACGCCGTCACAGACTTCAAGGAAACTGTCATAACATCTTTCTCTAAAAAACAGCGATAAACCAGCGCCAAATGACGACGCGCGATTATACATGCTTATTTGATGTCTACAACGTCATATTTTCAAAAAGAGTTTATGCATTCGCGCTTATTATGTAGAGTCCAAGCTACCTTTCGGATCCCGCCATGAGCTACATCGACTCCTACTATCGACGTACCAAAACCACCCTGCCAGTGGTGGAATCACTACACACTGACATTGAAACCAACGTCTGCGTCATTGGCGGCGGGTTGGCGGGAATTTCCACAGCATTAGGGCTTGCTGAGCGCGGCGTGCCCTGTGTGCTGCTGGAGGCAGAACGTGTCGGCTGGGGGGCCTCGGGGCGCAATGGAGGATTTGTATCATGCGGTTTTTCCCAGAATGCCCTGACCCTCGCACGCCAATATGGCGAGCCTCGGGCCCGCCAACTCTACGGCTTAACCCAACAAGCTTATGATCTTATTCAGACACGCATTGACGGGGTTGAGTCTGGCATCAAGCAGCCCGGGGAAGGCACAGTCACCGCCTCATGGTTTGATGACGAAGTCGGCATTCGTCGCTACGTTGATGAGATGAATCGCCTGTTTGATGAAGGTCTAGAATTCTGGCCGCGCAAAAAAATGCACGAGGCCTACCTGACAAATCGCTATTTCGATGGTTTTCTCAAACGGAAGTCACAACGTTTTCAATCGTTGAACTATGCCCTGCATACGGCAGACATGGCGCGCCAGGCGGGCGCCCAGTTGTTTGAAGCCAGCCGCGTTACCCGGGTAAAATCTGAGCCGAAAGCAAACCACCGCTGGCGTGTGTCGACTGCTGAGGGCAGCGTCAATGCCCAGCATGTGGTGTACGCCTGCAGTGGCTATATCGGCTCGCTGCACGGCAAGCTTAGCCGCGCGACGCTGCCTGTGGCCACCTATGTGTTACTCACTGAGCCTCTAGGCGACAGGCTAGAAAGCGCCATCAAGTCACCCTATGGCGTGTCGGACAATCGATTTTCATCCAACTATTATCGCCTAGTAGGCGACCAGCAGCTACTGTGGGGTGGGCGCGTGTCGATGTTTCACCCGTCTCAGAAAAAGCTCAAGACCATCATGCTTAAAGACCTGTTATCCGTCTATCCGCAACTCGAGGGTATACGCGGCGAGGTCGCCTGGGGCGGCTACATGGGTTACTCCGCGCACAAGATGCCCCAGCTAGGCCAGCTAAAACCGGGAGAGTGGTACTGCCAAGGCTTTGGCGGTCACGGCATGGTGACAACGACCATGGGGGGCGAGCTTATCGCGTCAGCGATCAGCAGTGAGGACGAGGAATATCTGCTATTTAAAAAGTTTGGTCTCGACTATGTCGGCAAACCCTTCGGACCAATCATCGCCCAACTGGCTTACTGGTCGTACCAACTACAAGATGCTTTTCAGGTCAGTCGCCTCAATCGCAAACACTAGCCAACATTCGCCAATACTAAGAGAGGGGTCGTACAGGCGGTGCCGCCAAGGAACTCGTGGACTTACGCCCCAGCATAAATATCACCAGAAACAACACGCCCAGACCCACGACACCCACCCACGCTGAATCCAGCAAACCCGCTGCTATAAAAGTTAAAAATGCAGTCATCCCTGTGGCCAGCGCGTAGTACAACTGCGTTGAAACATGATCGATATGGGCACAATCAGCACCGATAGATGCCAGCACCGTGGTGTCTGAAATCGGCGACGTGTGGTCACCAAACAGACCGCCACTCAAGACAGCGCCAATTGTCAGGTACAACGGCGCGCCCACATTGACTGCGACCGGTATAGCCAACGTCATGAGAATGGCAAATGTACCCCACGATGATCCCGTAGCGATGGAGATAATGGCACCAAGGACGAACACGATGGCGGGTAACAGCGCCGGCTTCATCTCTTGCCCAATCAGGGTCGAGAGTGTCTGCGCTGTGCCTAGGTCCTTAATAACTGAACTCAAAGACCAGGCCAGAATCAGTATCACCACCACATACACCATGGTCTCTGCGCCCTTAATGAAATTACCCAGAGATGCGTCCACACCGACCTTCTGGTAGTGGTACATCAAGACCGCACTCGCCACAGAGGCCGCCACATAGGCGATAGTCATAGTCGAGCGCACATGGATACTGCTCATGTCATCCAAGCTGGCAAAATACATCAGCAATATGCCAATCAAACCGAGCAATATTGTTAGTGGCACAACGAACAAGGCGAGGGGCGTTGCCAGCGGCTCGACAGCCCGGGGCTCGGCAGCCTCGCTCTCGGGCGTATCGTCCTGTCGTGATTCCAGCGGCGGCACCAGCACGCGTTCTTCATTTCGCCGCAGCGCTTCATTTCGCCGCAACGCTTCATTTCGCCGCAGCGCTTCATATCGACGCTGCGCTCGCGCCATAGGCCCGAAATCACGGCCACTGAGAATAAAGAATGGAACGGCTGCGAGGGTGAAAATCGCATAGAACTGATAGGGCATAACGTTCAGCAACACGTTCAATGCCGGCTCAGTCAATCCGGCATCATCATAGGATTGCTCGATAAGCCCCATAATATAGGCACCCCAGCCAATAAAAGGCATCAAAATACAGACTGGGGATGCGGTTGAGTCGAGAATATAGGCGAGTTTTTCACGACATATTTTCAGCTCCGTGAAAATCGGCCGAAACAGCGGGCCGATTATCAGTGCGTTACCCGAATCCGTAAAGAAAATCATCAGCCCTGAAATCCAGGTCGCCACCTGCGCCCGAGCACCATTGGTAATAAAACCAGTCATATTTCGTGCGAAAGCGTGGGCCCCACCGGAAACTTCTAACAACCGGATAAAGCCACCAATCGCCATCATCGTGAAGATAATTTGAATATTAGAAGGCACACTGATCTGCACAAAGACTCGACTTTCAATCATGTCTAGTGTGGCATCAAACGGGTTATAATTTTGCAGGATCATCGAACCCGCGAAGACCCCGATAGACAATGATACAATGATGTTACGGGTCCAGATGGCGAGAACAACCGTGAGTATCGGCGGCAGCAGCGATAGCAGGCCGAAGTCAGGCATCAGCCGAACAACCAGCCAAAGAAGCCGCGATCCAGCTTCTTTTCACATCCTTCGAGCTGTTGAGCATACCTGACAGCTCGCACAGCCACCTTCTTAGACACGTCCTTAAGCCATTGTTTTTTTACAAACGAGCGCTTAGCAAATCCACCATGACCCTCATGATAGGCAAGATAGAGGTTATGGGCGTCGGTTTTCGCGATCTTGTTGCGCCGAAAACTCTGATCGTTATACCATCCTATGAAATCTATGGCATCGTCAAAATCGTTGCGATCAGCGCCCCAACTACCCGTGGCACGTTTATACATACCCCACGTATCATCCGTCGCCTGAGAATAGCCATAAGCACTCGCTGGGCGAGGACCCGGTATGACCCATAATATTTTTGTCCGTGGCGGCTTGGCCCTGGAACGAAATGCAGACTCTTGGTGGATAAACGCCATCATTACCGGTATTGACGAGCCCCAGCGACGGGAGGCTTTTTTCGCGTCCTTATACCAGCCATCTTTTTCATAAAATATTTCGCAGAGGTTATCGAGCTTCTCTGGGGGTGACGATGTACAGCCGGCAAGTCCCAGCAATATCAGCACTAGTACAACTCTCATAGTAGCTCGATCCCATTATCAGCCAGTAATTCCACCAGCGCCTGCTCATCGACGACGCTGACGCCCAACGTCTGTGCCGTCGTCAACTTAGAACCCGACGCATCACCAGCGACTAAACAGGTTGTGTTTTTGGACACCGAACCACTGACCTTTGCGCCCAGTGACTGCAGCTTTGCCTTGGCCTCATTCCTTGTCATGCGCGACAGCGTGCCGGTTATGACCCAACTCTGACCTTTTAGCACCTCGGGGTCAACATCACTCGTCGGTTGCTGCTTCCAATAAACACCGGCGGCCAACAAGGCGTCAATGATTCTGACATTGTTCTGCTGGGCGAAAAAAGCGCCTATTCTCTTAGCAACAATGGGCCCTACATCCGGCACGTTCAGCAGAGCATCAATACTGGCGACGCGCAGCGCATCAAAGTCAGCAAAAAATAACGCCAGATTCCGAGCTGTCGATTCACCCACTTCGGAAATACCCAGTGCATAAATAAATTTGGCTAAGGTCGTCTCCTTGCTCACTTCCAGCGCCTTAAGCAAATTGTCTGCCGATTTGGGTGCCATGCGTTCAAGCTCAACCAGTCGCTTCTCGGTCAATTGATACAACTCTGCCGGGCTATGAATCAAATCCTCGTCGACAAGTTGACTGACCAATTTGGTACCCAGACCTTCAATATCCATGGCCAGACGGGAGGCGAAGTGACGAATATTCTCTTTGCGCTGGGCCGAACAGAACAACCCGCCACTACAGCGCGCAATCACTTCACCCTCGGCCAGCACTATATCGGACTGACAGGCCGGACATTGATCTGGCATGATAATAGGCCGAGCATCTTGTGGCCGCTGCCCATGGTCAACGTACACCACCTTAGGAATCACATCACCGGCACGCTGCACCAACACACGATCACCAATCATGAGGTCCAGCCTGCCAATTTCGTCCATATTATGCAGGGTGGCGTTGCTGATCGTTACACCACCTACCTTGACCGGTTCAAGCCGCGCCACAGGCGTTATCGCCCCGGTGCGACCTACCTGAAACTCAACATCAGACAAGCGGGTATAGCCTTCCTCGGCAGGAAATTTGTGAGCAATAGCCCAGCGCGGTGTTCGGGTCAACATGCCTAACTGGCGTTGCATCGCCATATCATTAACCTTAAACACAACCCCATCAATCTCGTAATTCAGATCAGCTCGTCTGCCCTGGAGGTTATCGAAATACTCCCGACAAGCCGCCGCTCCCACCACAACTTGCATTGATGGATTGATACGTAGGCCCCACGATTGAAAGCGCTGCAGTATCTGTGCATGGGTCGATGGCAACTCACCGCCTTCTACGAGGCCCACGCTGTAGCAGAACATGGTCAACTTACGCTTGGCGGTGAGCCTGGAATCGAGTTGACGCAGGCTGCCCGCCGCTGCATTTCTGGGGTTCGCAAAAACCTTATCGCCTCGGGCCTCGGCTTCAGCGTTAATCGCATTGAACGTTGGCTTGGCAATATAAATTTCACCCCGAACCTCAAGCCTGTCCGGCACATCATCGCCCTGCAAAACGAGTGGAATAGACTCAATGGTCCGAACATTCTGCGTGATATCCTCACCCGTGGTGCCATCGCCTCGTGTCGCTCCTCGCACCAAGCGGCCGTGCTCGAACAACAGGCTCACAGCGACCCCATCAATTTTTGGCTCGCACACAAACTCGATGTCGATTTGGGTCTCCAGGCGAGTCTTGATGCGGCCCTCAAATTCCTCGAGATCGGCTTCACTGAAAGCATTTTCCAGAGATAACATCGGCAGCTCATGCTGTACCTGACTAAAACTCCCTAATGGCGTTGCCCCAACCCGTTGCGTGGGAGACTCCATGGTCACCAGCTCAGGATACTCAGCCTCTAATGCCAGCAACCGACGAAACAGCTGATCGAAGGCTGCATCACTGAGCTGCGGTGTATCGAGCGCATGATACAGAGAGTTGTGGTGGCTGATTTCTTGCCGAAGGTGGGCGGCCTCTTCACTGATAACTAGGGGTGCGGACATCACCTCTCCTTGTCAAGGCGTCTTGCGGGACGGTAGAAAATAATTAAGGCAGCGACTCACGGCCGCTAAGTGACGGCTGCTAACCTAACGAAAGTAGCTATCCACAAACGCTTGCAGATCAGCCTGATAATGCTCCATGGTCTGTCGGCTCAGAGGGTTGCGACTCTCGTCCCTGACTTCACCATTGAGGGCTTTACCCAGCGCCTCAGCCACCATTAACATCTCATGGTACGTCGCGATGGGATCCGCCAACTCGTGGGCGCGCATAAACAAGCTTAGGGCTGGCGTGGTCATAGACCCCATGGTGTCTGGATCAAAGGTCCCGGGCTCGATGGCATTGACCAAACTGAACTCGGATCGATTGTCGGCATCGAGGCGATGAAAGATGCTCATCTCGCCAAACAGCATCTGATGTTTCTTCAAGCAGGTAAACAACGTCTCAATGCGAAATTCCTTGTTCCTGGCAACAACGTACAGCACCAAGTACTTCTCGGGGCAACCGGCCACGGCCCGCAGCGGCTCGACAGCGGCGGCGACGACTTCAGGTGGGTTCCGTGTCTCAGGTGAAGGTGCCTCAGGAGAAGGTGCCTCAGGTGAAGGTGTCTCAGATGCATTCTCCAACTCACCTCTACTGGTCATTTCAGGTGAGCTATCTGCCGCAACAGTTACCGCAGCGGTGATTGGCCCCGCCACAATATCACTAGGCTCTGCCGGAACCGCATCATCCATGGATTCCGACATCAATTCGTCCGTTGCTGCATCACTGCCCAGCGGCGGATCTACAGGACCCACCGGCTCCATCAATACGGGTACGTCATCGTCAAGATTGAGACTAACCTTCATCGGCTCAGCGATCACTCGAGCACCGCCATTAGGCAACTCGGAGCGCAACTTCTCCACCTCAGCCGCACCATCCCGCGAATCGTGCTGGGAGTTAAGGAAGGATTTATCGAGGGACATTTTCAGAGAGTGGCGATTGATGCGCATACGCCAATAGCCATGCACCAGAACGCCGATAATAAATACCGGACCCAGAATGAACAACCAATCCCTTAACCCAAAATCCATAAGGAACCCCATCGTTGTAACTTAATCAATGTATCAATCCCGGGAAACCAATCCCGCGTTTGTTTAACAACTGCTCCATTTACTCGCTCTCACTACCCAATTTGAACTTAAGGCAACACACAACCTCTGGTGATTTACACATAATCGATGCCCGCTGCGCGACTTATACCGCGGCCAGCGCCACCGCCTCATCAACATCCACCGACACCATCCGCGAACAGCCTGGCTCATGCATCGTCACACCCATCAACTGCTCAGCCATTTCCATAGCAATCTTGTTATGCGTGATATAGATGAACTGCACGGTCTTCGACATTTCTTTAACTAGGTTAGAGTAACGCACGACGTTAGCGTCATCCAGTGGCGCATCAACCTCGTCGAGCATACAAAACGGCGCTGGGTTAAGACTGAATATCGAAAATACCAGCGCGATTGCCGTCAAGGCCTTCTCGCCGCCTGACAACAAGTGAATGCTTGAGTTACGCTTACCAGGCGGTCTCGCCATTAGACCAACCCCCGTATCCAGTAAGTCATCGCCCGTCATCTCTAAATACGCGTGACCACCACCGAACACTTTGGGAAACAACTGCTGCAACCGGGAATTGACCTTATCGAACGTCTCTTTGAAGCGCGTGCGGGTTTCCACGTCAATCTTGCGAATGGCGGTTTCAAGCGTGTGCAGGGCTTTTTCCAGATCATCATTCTGGGCGTCGAGATATTCCTTGCGCTCTGATTGGACCTTAAACTCATCAATAGCAGCCAAATTGATGGCGCCCAGACGCTGAATACGATTAGCAATGCGGGTCAGGTTCTCTTCCCATTCGGCTTCATTGGCCAACTCAGTCAAACTTTCCAAAACAACATCGAGCACCTGATTGTCGGCCGCGAGCTGTTCTTGAATCGTTGTCCGTCTAACGTCTAAGCCCTGCCATTCCATACGCACCTGATCGAGACTAGCCCGGGTCTGCTCAATAGCTTTTTCAACCCGGCTGCGCTGCTGCTCTTGCTCACGAATATCATGCTCAACCGCCGCCGCTTTCTGTCTCGCCTGGGTCAGTGTTGCTTCAACCTCAAGGCGACGCTCTAGCTGAATTTCAAGATCCTGCTTCAACTGCACCTGAGGCTCTTCGCCCTCGGTGAGATTAGACTCGAGACTTTTCTTGCGCTCGGCGAATATCAACTGCGCCTCTTGCAAACGCGTCATGGCTTGCTCAGTAGACACCACCTGTGATCCCAGTGACTGGATACGCAAGGCTAACTGATGTGACGCGTCGCGATGCTCGCGCGCACGAGCCCGGGCGTTTTCCAGCCCCTGCTGACACTCATGGCGCTGCAACTGCAGCTGCTCTCGACGCTGGGTGTCTTGCTCCATCTGGTCAATGGCATCCTGCAGAATCGTCTTGGCGCCCCGCAGGTGCGCCTCGTCTTCCTCAACATGTTCGGTATCTGCTTCAATCTCATGCAGGGTCTTTTGCATCTCACCTTGAACCTGCTCGACTTGCAATTTCTTCGCGCCTAATTGCGCTCGGGTCTCGCTGAACGCGCGCTGCTGTTCCACCAGTCGGCGTTGCTCAACGTCACGATCATGTTCGGCCACCTGCAGACCGCCGACCCCTGCTTCGAGCGCATCGGTCAGATCACCCA
This sequence comes from Candidatus Azotimanducaceae bacterium, assembly GCA_047626255.1. Taxonomy (GTDB): domain Bacteria; phylum Pseudomonadota; class Gammaproteobacteria; order Pseudomonadales; family Azotimanducaceae; genus UBA4582. Next base: position 972 of record JBLHRT010000027.1, on the reverse strand, counting down.
CTTCACCAATAAGCACTTCAATCTGCTCGTCAACCAGCTGCAGCTCAGCCTGGCGTTTCAGCACGCCAGCGGTGGCATCCTGGTCTTTGCTCACCCGCAGCCATTGGCGACCCAGCCAAATGCCATCTGCGGTAATCACCGATTCGCCGGGCTGCAGGCCATTGCGCAGGCTCAAGCCGGCGCTAAGATCCTGGGCGACATAGATACCGGCCAAGACATCACTGAGATCCGTCTGGCTGGATATTTTACTTAACAGGCTGTCAGCGCCAGCGTTTGTCGATTGACCGCTTTCTGCCGGACCCATGAAGTTCAGCGAGCCTTTATCGAAATCACCCAAGAGTTGGGCAACGACATCCACACCATCGACACAGACCGCTTGCAGGTAATCCCCAAGCACGGTCTCTGCAGCAACAGACCATAGGTCTTCCACGACAATACGCTCAGCCAGACGACTATTGGCCTTCAAACCATGACGCTCGAGCCAACCTACCTCGGCATCGTCCTGCTGACCCAGAGCCGCCTGCTGCAGGGCCTCGAGAGACGCATACCGACCTTTGAGAGCTTGCAGTCGACCACGTTTTTCATCTAACAAACTATTGAGCGTTTGATTTTCTTCACGTTGGGTCTCGATCTTGATCACCAACTCAGACAGCTCCTCCTCGATACGGGCGATCTGCTCTTCCTGGGTCTCCAGCATCGCCTCCAGCGGGCCAATCTCTTCTTCAACCAGACGCTGTTCCTCGAGTCGCCCAAGGTCTGCTTTGAGACTCACCAGACGACGATTCAGGCGCTCGATAGATTGCTCCATAGAGCCAATACGGGACTGCTGCACTTGAGCCTTGTTCTGCGCTTCGGCCGCGCCTTGGTTAAAGGCCTCCCAAGTCTGCTGCCAGACCTGCATGGCCTGCTCGGTGTCGCTCAGGTGCTCAGTCGATGCTTCTTCCGTCTGCTGCACCTGTTCTTGCTGGGGTT
>JBLHRT010000026.1:0-16220 GCA_047626255.1 Candidatus Azotimanducaceae bacterium | reverse complement strand
GCCCGCAAAGACAAGGCCGTGACGCCCACACGCTTGATGAAGCGAGCGGACAAGGTGTTTATAGATCAATGTCTGTATTCAGCTGAGCAGTATCTGAAAGTAGGTCGGGCCGCGTAGGTCGGGCCGCCTAGCTCTGGATGCCCTGGCCGCCTGCCCGCCGTTGACCCATAGGCAAGCGATTACCATAACTTCGGTTCGGTTTGCTGTATACTCAGTGAACGAAAAAACAGCACTGTTTGTCGGACAATTTGTCTGGCGGCGAGGGAGCCCTATGATTGAGTTTATGTTGAACGGACAATCGGTACAGACCGATGAAGACCCTAATACTCCGCTATTATGGGTAATTCGCGACACCTTCAAGCTGAAGGGCTCGAAATTTGGTTGTGGCGCCGGCTTGTGTGGCGCCTGCACAATGCATGTGGATGGCGCCGCCACTCGTACCTGCGTGTTGCCCGTGTCTGTGGTTGCGGGCAAGGCCATCACCACCATCGAGGGCTTAGGTACGCCAGACAACATGCATCCGTTGCAAGAAGCTTGGAGCGCGCAGTCAGTGCCACAGTGCGGTTATTGCCAGTCTGGCCAGATTATGTCGGCTGCGGCGCTGCTCGCCAGTAATCCCAATCCCACCGCCACCGACATCGATGACGCCATGTCGGGCAATATCTGCCGCTGCGGTTGTTACCCCCGCATCAAGCAAGCGATTATGTCGACAGCGCAAACCAGTCTGGCCTATAACGCCGCGGCGACTAAGCCGGAGGTGCAGGTATGAGCAATAAACCGATGATGTCTCGACGTAAGTTTTTGCAATCCGCAGGTCTGGTCGGCGGTGGCCTTGTCGTTGGTTTTGGCTTAGGCGGCTGTACTAGCAGCCTGCTGCCACTCGAAGTCGAGGAAGGCGCGTACAATTCAAATGCCTTCATACAAATCACTCCAGATAATCTGGTGCGATTTTACTGCCCCCGTGATGAAATGGGGCAGGGCGTAACCACCGGCCTAGGCACGTTGATTAGCGAAGAGCTAGACGTGTCACCAGCAGATCTCGATATCGCCTTCGCTGGCGCTCATGCCGATTACACCAATCCAGAACTTGGTGTGCAGGCAACAGGGGGCAGCACGTCAATGCGGGCTCACTATCTGCAGTTGCGCCAGGTGGGTGCTGACGTACGAGCATTAATTCTAGCCGCAGCGGCCAAAGACCTAGGCGTACCTCAGGGCGAACTTGCCACCGACAACTGTCATGTCGTGCATAACGACAGCCGTCATCCCTACGGTCAGTTCGTTGCCACCGCCAATGCCATGAAGCTACCAGAAAACACAGCTCTGAAACCCAATGACCAGTTCATCTACATCGGTAAAGAAGCCGCTCGCTTGGATGCCGTGGCGAAATCAACCGGTACCGCGATATATGGTATCGATGCGGATATCCCCGACATGCACTACGCCGTTGTCAGGCGCTCCCCAGTCGCTGGCGCCAAGTTAGTGTCGGTCGATAAAGCCGCCGCACTGGCCATGCCCGGTGTAACCCACGTGGTAGAAATTTCCAGCGGCGTGGCTGTGGTGGCGCAGAAGTACTGGCAGGCAAAAACCGCTGCAGAAAAACTAGACCTGACATGGGAGAAAGTGGCGTTATCAAAAGTCAGCACAGAATCATTGTACGCCGACTATCAACAAGGCCTAGATGATGACGGGCTTGTAGAGGCGGATGAAGGCGACTTGCAGCCTGCCTTTGATAGTGCCGCCTCTGTTGTCGAAGCTGAATATTGGACGCCTTATTTGGCTCACGCGCCGATGGAGCCCATGAATGCGGTGCTGCGCATCGAGAACGGCAAGGCCGAACTGTGGTCCGGCACCCAAGGTCCCGGTGCCGCCCAAGGATTGGTGTCGAGATTTTCCGGCATTGATACCGACAATATTCAAGTACACTCAAATTATCTGGGGGGCTCGTTCGGCCGTCGCGGCACGCTCACCCATATCGTTGAGATCACAGAAATTGCGGTGGCCGCCAACAAGCCTGTTCAGCTGCTATGGTCCCGCGAAGACGACATCCGCAATGGCTTGTATCGTCCCGCGTCACTCATGAAGATCAAAGCTGGAGTTGATGCCGCCGGTAATGTGAGCGCCTGGCAAGCCAAGCGCGTGGGCGGCAACATCACTCCCGAGACATTAAAGAACATGCTGCCCGCATTATTGCCGGGCGTGCCTGGCGGCGCGCTGGATTTTCTGGTGGGTGTGACTAACAAAATCTTCAAAGGTTGGGTCGTTGATGTTCCCAGCATCGAAGGGCTGGCTGATGACTATGACTTCCCCAACAAGGAAGTGCGCCATGTAACATTGGAGCACGGCGTGCCATTAACTTTCTGGCGATCTGTGGGGCACTCTTACACGGCGTTTGCTAAAGAAACTATGATGGACGAGTTGGCCGAGAAAGCCGGCAAAAGTGTCGTTGATTTTCGTCTGCAAAACACCAAACATAACCCCCGCATGAATAATGTGATTCGAGTGGCGGGCGAGAAGATGGCGCAGATGACCCCCGCGGCAGGTCGTTATCTGGGTTTTGCCACACATAATTCGTTCTTTACGGATGTTGCTGAGATTGTTGAGATCTCTGTCGACGATGGCAAGATTCGTGTACACAAAGTCACCTGTGTGGTGGATTGTGGACTGGCCGTGAACCCGGATGTGGTGCGCGGACAAATGGAAGGTGCGGTGATGTTTGGCTTAACAGCGGCACTACATGGGGATCTGCATTTGGATAACGGTGAGTTTAGGGAAAGCAATTTCCATGACTACCCGATATTACGCATGAATGAAGCGCCGGCGGTTGATGTTGTGATCATTCAGTCGGTCGATGCCCCCACTGGTGTGGGTGAGCCTGGGTTGCCACCGATTGCGCCGGCGGTGGCGAATGCGGTATATGCGGCGACTGGGCAGCGGTTGAGGTCGTTGCCGCTGCGCTTGGTCTGACGGGATTACTGGTTGGTGGCGCTGGACATTAGTGTGCGGCGTCGCTTGATCGGCAGGGGATGGACATTTCCTGTCGAGGGGCTATCAATTTGATGCATTTCTACGCGTTTTGACGAGTGTCGCGGGGTCGCTAAGGAAGAGCGCATCATAGAAATTGTGTCGTTAAGACGTTTGTGAAAACGTTAGATAGGAAAAAAGACAGTAATGATTTGGTATTCCCCCATTCTATTTTTGTTGGCGGGTCTAAGCTATTCCTATTGGTTTGGGTATACGCCAGCTTTATTGAGCCTAATTTATTTGCTCGCAAGTGTTACCTCCTACTATCTATACGCGAAGGATAAGCGGGCGGCAAGAAAGGGTATGTGGCGGGTAGCAGAGAACATTTTGCATCTCTCTGCGCTCATGGGTGGTTGGCCCGGTTCAATAATTGGTCAGCAAAAACTTCGTCATAAAATCAAGAAAACCAGTTTTCGTGTTGTCTTTTTCATAACGCTTTTAGTCAACCTTGGTTTGCTATCCTGGCTACATACACCCTATGGGGCAGGAAAATTCCATGCCTATATTTACCAAATGGAGTATTGGGTAGTAACCCAGTTTGGCAGCAACGATGCTGTCACTGTTTTATTGGAGCTGACTAAATTTCATCATGCATTGTAAGTTATACATAGAAGGCGGGGTCTTGTGTTGTCTGTGAAAATGCACCTGCTACGGTTGCGCGAAGTCCTGAGACAGTTTACTTAGAAAACTGCCTTGCGCCCGTTAGTACGGCGTTAACAAGCAATGTTAACCGTAAGGTTAGGCGTAGCATGATCACAAAGTTTGATACTACGAATGCAGAAATAGCGCGTCAGATTTATACGATTTTTTCAAAATCCTTAGAAAATTGAAGCTCAACTTATTGGAGTTCTTGATTTCCCGCCGCTATTGCGAAGTGCTAAGGATATACAGAGATCAGCAACACAGTTTTATGGCTTTAGTGAAGATGATGGTCTCGCTGCAGTTATAGGGATTGCTATAGAAGATGAGCGCTTAGAAATTAATAGTTTGACCGTTGATCCGAGCTATTTCCGGAAAGGTATCGCAAACAAACTGATAAGTTATATTTTAGAGACCAGTGACTTTATAGAGGCTGTTGTAAAAACCGCTGTTGCAAATATTCCTGCAATAAATTTGTATAGAAAATATGGTTTTGTTGAGCTCAAAAGGTAGACCCCTTCTCATGGTATTGAGGCGCTAGCAATGTCAGTTGAGTATGCCGTTGCTCACCGGGGCGCAACGAGCGGATGTTGCTTCCCATTGTGGCAGGCTATTAGCACGACGTTAGGTGCTTCATCAGAGGTAGAGCAATGCCTAGAAATTTATTGCAGAGCGCTATCCGAAATAACGCGGAATGGTGCGAGCTTGTCGCAAGATCTCACGGGGTCCCTAACGGATGGCTAGATAACGCGTGGCGTGCGACAGGATCTATGCCAGCTTTTTATCTGAACGTGGTGTCACTGGAAGCGAGCATGGGGCGTGGGAATACATCGAGTTTGGCTGAAGGCCTACCCCAAAACTGTGGTTGGAAAGATAGCTTTGCTGATCTTGATCTCGTGGAATTTGGCTTCAAGATGAGATTTGAAGCTATCTGGTACGCACTTACAAAAGTCGATTTCAGTGCGGCTGGTGCAAAATTAGTCGGTGTGGTGACGTCCGCTGAGCAGCTTGAAGAATGGGTTTCTGCATGGGGCGAGACGCCAGTAGAGCAACCCGTCTTGCTTCCCGAATTGATGGGCCCGAATGTTCAATTCATTTTTCATCAAAGCGCGGGGCGCATAGACTCGGGGTTGATAGCCAATATGAGCGCTGATGCCGTCGGTATTACTAACTCCTTTGGGTGTCCCGGAGGTATTGCTCATTGCATTCGTTACGCTTTCGAGCGAGCACAAGGCGTTCCTGTAGTCGGCTATGGCTCTGATGATGATCTACGAATGCTAGTAAGTCTGGGTTTCAAAGCGCTAGGAAGCTTAAGGGTTTGGGTAAGATGATAGAAACGCATGACATGCCGTTGATGTCACTATTGTTGGTTAGGCTCCTGGCTGACTTTTCGCTAGTTTTAGATGGCGTCGCGACAACGCTGCCCGCCACCTTGGGCTAATTGTTTGCCGCTGATTGAACGCATCGAGAGCAGTGGCGATCTATTTCACCATGCACGCTAGAATGGTAGATGAATCAAACTGAACATACTTGTGGAAAATAGAGACTATCATGATGAAGTTGAGTGTCTTATAGTTAAATGGTGTGTTTCTTCGGTCAAAGAATTTGACGTTACGCTTCTTTCGCCGAAAATATCGAGCCGATGTTCGCATCCCGAGTATTCGAATGAAAAAGAGTGTATATGGTGAGTAACTTGCAAAAGATAGGGGGCGTAGCTGCTCTTTTAGAAGCTGCTATCTATATATCGGCATTCATATTTTTTGGCGCGTTCTGGGAGTTTCCCGTGGATGCTGACGCTGCGCAAAAGCTAGCTTTTCTAGCTGACAATCAGGTAGTTCTGTCTATAGTAAATCTCACCATGTATGTCCTGTTTGGGTTCCTTCTGGCTGTATTGGTGCTGGCGCTTCATGATCAATTGAAGGTCAATACTCCCTTGTTTTCACAATTCGCTGCTGTGTTTGGTGTCATTTGGGTGGGTTTGGTTATTGCTAGTGGAATGATAGCGAATACTGGATTAGGCGCGATTATCGAACTATCTGCTAGGGACCCAGAACAAGCTATGATTGTCTGGAGAACTATTAACTATGTAGTGGAAGGTTTGGGGGGAGGGAACGAGGTTGTTGGAGGTTTGTGGGTTCTGTTAGTGAGTATTGCCGCACTAAAAGGTGATAGGTTTCCTGCGGTACTAAGCTACCTTGGGTTGTTCATAGGCATTGCTGGTATTCTCACTATTTACCCCGCTGAAGTGCTTACAGAGATTTTTGGCTTAGGCCAGATCGCCTGGTTTGCGTGGCTCGGAATAGTCATGTTGATTGAGTCGTCAAAACTAACAAAACGCTCAAGCGAGGAAGCGCTGTCGCACCCCGATTAACGTAGTTTCAAATATCTGCATGTCAGTTTCAGTAGTACACCCAGTCAGCGCAAAGGTGATCGCCTACCGCAGCAATTCTTGCTAAGGATTGTTCTATAAACGCCGGCCGACATTGCAGTCGACACTAAAGTGGCAATTTATGTTCATGGCGCAGGTTGCGTATTTTGAGAATGCTCTCGATCAGCATAGGCTCATGCCTTATCGAATATTGCGTTATACTATGTTTCTGTCAATACGTGGATCACGACTATCACGACCCCAAATCCGAAATCGACTCCAGGGCTTTCCATTCCTAAGTTCAGTACTGCTTCAGTGTTGTCGATTCCGGAATTTAGGTGGTTATTTTTTGGCAACGTCGCATTTTTCTTCGCCATGCAGGGGCAGATCTTAACCCGCACAATTCTTGCCTGGGATTTGACGGGCGCGGCCCAGTCACTGGCTTACATCAATCTGGTGGTTGCTGTTCCCATGATATTTGTGTCGATGATTGGGGGGGCGGTCACCGACCGAGTAGAGCGGCGCCGACTCGTTATCATTGGTCAGTGTCTGATTACCGCTAATGAATTATTCATTCTGAGTCTTCTATTACTGGGAAAACTCGAGTTTTGGCACCTGCTTTGCACCGCATTTGTTGCCGGTTGTGCGTTCCCTTTTATCATGCCGGCAAGGATGGCCATTACCGTTAATGTTGTTGGCCCTGCTCGTATCCAAAGTGCTATGGCAATATCAAGCGGCGCGATGAATCTAAGTCGAGTGGCAGGCCCGGCAATGGCGGGTATCATTATTTCGCAGTTTTCGGTCGTGGCTGCCTATATCGTCTCATCGCTACTCTATGCGTCAGCCGTGTTTTGCATGTTGTTTGTTAAGCGCAATACTGCGGTCCAACCCGAGGGCGGTAAAAAGCCATTGCTCGCGGATATCATCTATGGTTTTCAATATATTAAGCGCAATAAACCCGTGTTGGTTTGCCTGCTTTTTGGGCTAGTACCTATGTTCCTAGCGATGCCATTTCAAAACCTGCTGGTTATATTGGTCGAACAAAATTGGCAAGTTGGCGAGAGTGGTCTTGGCATCCTGATGGGGGCTGGCGGTGTGGGCGGGGTTCTGGGTTCAATCTGGATAGCACGGCGTGGCGACAAGACCGAGAGGCTGCGTTTGATGGTCGCGACACTCATTGGTTTTGCGTTGTTCCTCGCTGTGTTCACCCAAACGAGTCATTTCTATCTTGCACTGGTGCCCCTGATATTGGCGAATCTGTGTGCCAGCGCGTTCCAGACTGTCAATAATGCGACCATTCAGATATTGGTCGATGACAGTGTCAGGGGGCGTATGAGTAGCTTTATGATGATGTCGTTCGGACTGACGCCCCTTGGTGTGCTTCCTATGGCGATCGCCGCGGATCACTTCGGAGCGGCCGCAGCCATTCTGGGGGCATGTATAGCGCTTGTTGTTATCACCGTGGCTTTTGTGGTCTTCAGCAAAACGCTTCGCTCGATCGATGGCAATGTGAGATCTGCCTCGAAAGGTTTTCACTCAGAATAGTCTCTCGCGTTGCCGCCAGCCAGCGCCACAACATGATGCGCTCCGACCCCTTCGCTTCATATAGGAACCAAAGCTATGGAAAGAGGGCTTAAGTATGTGCCAACCGGCTAGGGCTAGAATTTACAAATAGCGTATATTTCGTTGCCAAAAGATGGGTTCAAAGGTGAGTGCCAGTACTATGGTTGTATGAAATGATGCCGCGTGATGTACTGTATTGTCGGAAACGAGCAACTTGGAGGTTGAATGATGGTAGGCACAATGCAAGATAAAGTCGTTGTTATCACGGGTGCCGCACGCGGCATTGGCAAGGGGATTGCTGATTGTTTTGTCGCAGAAGGCGCCAGAGTCATTGTCACAGACCTCAGCCAGGATCTGATTGATGCCATAGACTCCGAACACATTAGCGGCATGGTTGGCGACGCTGCAAACCAGGACGAAATGAAAGCGTTGATGGGGCAGGTCAACGCCGAGTATGGGCGACTGGATGTGCTGGTTAACAACGCTGGCATTGGCGGGCCTACGGCTGACTTCAACGAAATGGCGACGGATTCAGCGGTTTTAAATTTGTCAGATGCGAGCTGGGATGAGCAGCTGGTCGCTAATCTTCGCACGGCTTTCTCATCATCCTCTGCCGCTATTCCTCACCTGCAAACCGGTGGCAGTATCATCAATATTGCGTCTATCGCTGCCCTTGGTCCCACCACGTCACTACCCGCGTATGGTGCGGCGAAAGCAGGTGTCGTTCATCTGACGACAACCTTAGCGATGGAGTTGGCCCCCAGAGCTATTAGAGTGAACTGCATCTGCCCCGGCTTATTATGGACCCGCGCTTGGGAAATCCTGACGACGCAAATGAAGAACAAACAACCGGAATTGGCGAACATGAGTAACCGGCAGGTTTTCGAGATGGTTGTCAACGATATAACGCCACTCGGCGGTGAACAAACGCCCGAGGATATTGGCAACCTTGCGGTCTTCTACGCGTCCGACAAAGCGCGGATGATCACGGGCCAAGTGGTCGCAGTTGACGGGGGTATTTCTGTTAAGTAGCGGGTACGCGTTATTAGTTCGACCAAGGCACAATATCTCGCCCACAGCGCGCATTCAAGCCTTAAGGATACCGATTCTCAGTGATCAAGCTAAAGGCAAGACCCGTATAAGTTTCCATGTATACTGTTGGCACAATAATCTGCGACAACAAAGGGTAGGAGACAGCGTTTGAAACTCATCAGCGACGACATCTTGATTGATTCGGGGCAGCAGCTTCCCATTCATAAGGCAACTTACCCGACGTTTGATGGGTTTGAGTTCGGAGATCCCTCTGCGTGGATAAAGGGTCACCCTTTCGATCGATACAAGCAAATGCGTGATCAAGCGCCGGTAATGTGGACGCCCTCGAAAAAGGGTGCTTCGGGTTTTTGGTCGGTCACTCGTTACGATGACATCAAAAAAGTAGAGCTTGCCCACAGTGTTTTTTCGTCTCAGCGTGGCAGCATCAACATGGCAGTACCCAAAAAGGAGCATTGGCGTCCTGAAAAGCTCATGCCGGCTGCTTTAAACTGCTTAATCAATGTAGACGAACCCGCGCATCGTGAAATGCGCATGCAACAGAACGATTTCTTTTTTCCCAAGTATGTTGCGACGGTCCGGGACAGAGTCGGCTTGAAAATCGATTCGCTGCTCGACGAAATGGAGCGGAACGGTCCTGTTGTCGATTTTGTAAAATTCTTCTCAGAAGAACTACCCCTATTCACCTTGAGCGAAATGCTTGGCATAGATGAAGAAGATCGACCCAAAGTCAAAGTGTGGATGCACCATCTGGAGTTGGCATCGCAATTTATGGCCAACCCTTGGCAAACCTTTTTTTCGGAGCCGATGTTCCCCTTTCGTTTTAAAAATGTTGTCAATGACATGTTTGCCTACGGTGAGCGCGTCATGGCGGATCGTAGAGTTAACCCTCGTGAGGATCTATTGACCGTCATCGCCCAATCCAAGATGGATGGCGAACTACTGCCACAAGAGTATCTCGATGGCTCTTGGCTTCTCATTATTTTTGCGGGTAACGACACGTCACGGAATTCACTCTCTGGCACCATTCGATTGATGACAGAGTTCCCCGACCAGCGAGCTATGGTTTTGGACGACCCTTCACTTATTCCGAAAATGTCGGAAGAAGCGCTGCGCATGGTATCTCCTGTCATGCATATGCGGCGCACGGCGATTGAAGATACCGAGTTGAATGGCCAAATGATTGCCAAGGATGAGAAATTGGTTCTGTGGTATGGCGCCGCCAATCGTGACCCGAATCTTTTTCCTGACCCAGATACCTTCAACATGCACCGCGATAACGTTGAAAAGCACCTCGCGTTCGGTCATGGCGTGCATAAATGCTTGGGTTCTCGAATCGCAAAGATGCAGTTGCGCATGGCTTTCGAGCGAATATTTGACCGATTTCCCGATATCGCCTGGACAGGCAAGCAAACCATTTCTCCGAATGCGCTGGTTCATGCTATTTCGAGCCTGCAGGTTAATCTTTACGGTGCTAACGGCAAGCGTCCTACAAAGGTCGCCGTTGGATAGCGTAAGCCCACTCACCATTCGGCTTCAGAGGTAAAATACGGCGGCCGTTGGGTCAATGGTTTTGGTGGCTGACCTTTATTGGCTTTCCTTATTGGCTATGGCCACCTCTTCACATAAGTCGGCAATCCGAAGTTCGCCTTCACGCGTTTGGGCGCCCATTTGTAGCGCGCGACTCATGTTAGCTGTGGCACTCGGGTCACGCAGAGTCTGCTGGAACAAGTAGGCTTCTTCTCGCAGCCCTTCACCGATAGGCAGTTCGGCATTCAATATGGATTGTTTTGCCAGCGCGACCGCCGCCGGTGGCCACAATGCCATGCGGTGGGCCAATCTGTGCACATAAGCATCTAGCTCCGCTTGCGTATCAAATATCTGATTTAGATAGCCCCATTTCTCAGCTGTCACTGCATCAAGATCATCAGCACCCAACATAAGCTCCATGGCCCTGCCACGGCCAATGAGTCTGGGCAGTTGTTGTGTGCCACCCCCACCGGGCAAGATGCCAAGAGGCACCTCCATCTGATTAATCACGGTCTTGTTCTTGAGACCAAAACGCATATCACATGATGCAGAAAACTCGTTACCTCCACCACCGACGCGTCCCGCAATTTTTGCGATGGTGGGTTTGCCCATAGTGCGTACACGTTCACACATCAGGTGGAAGTCAGACAGACTCTCGGCTTTTACCGGGGGCGTGTCGGTGGGAAAGGTAAGGATTAGCTCAATGTCGAAATGAGCAATAAAGAAATCAGGATCTGCACTCTGCAGCACCAGCACCCGAACGCTCTCGTCGTCCTGGACTTGCTGGGTAAAGGCGACCAGGTCCGTATATAGAGCGGCGGTCATGACATTGATAGGCGGGTTGCTGAGTGTCGCGGTTAACACGCCCTCATCAAGTTCAACGGAGATGGTTTGATAGTCATATGCCATGTTGAGTCTCTGTGATGAGGATTTGTGATCGAGCTAGTATGCCACTTACTTAAGCGATTTTCTCTTCGCTTGGATCGCTGTGGTAGCCTTGGTGTAACGGAGTTATGTTCTCCGACCCCTGGTCACTCATCTGCTCCTGGGTCAGCATCGCATCAGCAAACAAATGATTGGCGAATGGCATCAAGTGTGTTCTATTCAGATTAAAACTCGCAGAGGATTAGACGATGAGACTGAAAGATAAGGTGGTTGTTATCACCGGTGGCGCTGGCGAACTAGGCACCACCATGGCTGCGCGATTCCTGGCTGAGGGTGCCAGCGTGTTACTTGCTGACTTGAGCATGGAGGCGTTGCAAGCAGCGTCTAACAGTCTCGGAGGTGAACGCATTGCTCTGTGCGTGGCTGACGTAGGTGAGGAGGCCGACAACGAGCGCATTATTCTTGAGGCCGAAGCGGCGTTTGGTGGGGTCGATGTGTTTGTTGCCAACGCGGGTATTGAAGGCAAGATGGGCCCGATAGCGGCGCAGCAAATTGAAGACTTTGATCGAGTGATGCGGGTCAATGTCCGTGGCCCGTTCCTAGGTGCTAAGTACGCGTTGCCAGCCATTGCCCGGCGTGGGGGCGGTAGCATTATTATTTTGTCATCCATTGCAGGTGTTACCGGCAGCACTGGCGCCGCCCCTTATTCGATCAGCAAGCACGCAGTGATTGGTTTGATGCGCTGCGCGGCGCTGGAAGGTGCGCCAGACGGTGTCAGGGTCAACACGATTAATCCGGCGCCGCTGGTGGGTCGTATGATTCGCTCTATCGAAGAAGGCCTGAGTCCGGGTAGTGCAGACGATATACGCGCCGCGATTATCGATAACTCAATACCGATGGGGCGCTATGGTGAGTTCGACGACATGTTAGGTTTGCTCGTCTTGCTTGCCAGTGATGAAAGCAGTTTCCTCACAGGCAGTGTCTATATGGCGGATGGTGGTATGAGCGCGCGTTAAAAACGATGCAGTCAGCAACGAAACCTAATCTCAACAGGTATTTTGAACGCATAGGTTTTAAAGGCGAGGCAAGCCCCATCCTTGAAACTTTTAAAGCAGTCCATCGGGCGCACGTGCTTGCCATTCCGTACGAGAACATTGATGTCTATCTCGAGCGGCCTGTTGATCAGGATATCAACCGCATATTTCGCAAAATCGTTATTGAGGGGCGTGGCGGTTGGTGTTACGAGGTGAACGGCCTGCTCGGATGGGCATTGCGCGAGGTCGGTTTTGATGTGACGCGGTGCATGGGTGGTGTTTTTCGCTCTGAGAGAGGCGATGAGGCTTTTGGTAATCACCTTATTCATACCGTCGAGTTGGGGGATACTTATATAGCCGATGTTGGTATCGGCGATTTTATCAAGGAGCCGGTTGTCCTCAAAGAGGGAGCTTTCGTCATGGAAGGCAAAGCTTATCAGCTCGAGCGCTTGCCGGATGATTCATGGCGGTTCCACAATATAGAGGGTGCAATGCCACCGAACTTTGATTTCTTCTATGCGGCGGCCGATGAAGATCAACTTAGCGATACCTGCAGCACACTGCAGTCTGATCCTGAATCGATGTTCCGCCAAAATCTTATCTGCCAGCAAATGACTGCAACGGGTTTTAAAGCGCTTGTAGGCCGTGTTTTCAAGAATTCAGATGATGAGACTGTTGGGCCTGAGGGGCATTTGATTGCCAGCGAGGACGAGCTTCACAAGGTCATCAGGCAATCCTTTGGCATTACGCCGCCTAAGCTAGAGGGTCTTTGGGGGAAGGTGTGTGCGCGCCATGAAGTGCTCTTTGGTGAAGGCTCAGGGAATGCGTGATTCGGACTTGATCGTTCGGCCACAAATGTCAGGAAAATATATATCTTGCTCCAGCTTCATTAACTCATACTCTCCCGGCTTGAACCGCGAGAGTAAGAGTCAATGGCGATGTGCCTAAAAGTTGTAGCGGAATGATGCTGAGGTGTAGTAGCTATAATCGTCTTCGACAATAGAGCTACCGGCGATCTCTGAATCCAAGCGTGTTACCCCAGCGTTGAGGTTTACATCCCAGTTCTCGGTCAATTCGTAGCGGCCTCGTATGCCGGCAAAATAGTTGACCGCTGCGCCTGTCTTGTAGGCGTCGCGAGCATATGTGGGTGCTGCACTGAGCGTGCCTGCCGGTAGCGCCTCTGCCTCGCTAACCCCATAGAAGTGGTTGACCTTGTTGTTGCTAAGCCATTGCGCACCAAGGGTGGGGTTGATGTGCCAGTCGCCTGCTTTGAGATCCAAGGTGTACTGGACGATAGCTTCCTGACCATCATGCTCGCTGCCGACATCGGTGTACAGTGCTAGTCGAAGCCGGCCCTGGGCAGTTGTATGATGCAGGTAGACACCCCCATCGATGGTGAAGCTGCGCTCCTGTAGTGAAGCGAGCTTCTCATTGTCTTCATAGTTCTCGAGGATGCTGAGATAGCCGCCGTCCAGTTTGGCTGTAAGTCCGCCGCTTAATGAATCCCATTGGCCAAAGGAGACGTTGAATGTCCCATTCTTTACCCAAATCGTTTCTCCGTTGAATTCGACATGAGGCAGGATATAGCCTTCAGTGCCTTCCCCGACATAGGCATTGTTCGTCGTTGAGGCAGTACCTCCCGCAATCCAGCGGCTATCGTTGTCGCCTGGCCCAATAGCATCGCTGGCGTAGCCGATGTTGGCCAGGCACATGGCGCCTATGGAAATACTTAGTTGTTTGATCATCGTGTTCATAGCGTTCTCCGTAAAAGTCAGTGTGATGTTGTGTGTACGGACGCTACTTTAGGGGAGGGCGTTTAATGACAACTGAACACAAGATTAACGGGAGATTAACGAACGATTTAATTTCGCGGAGAGCATAGAAAAGACCAGCTTGCCTCACGCTTCGGCTGAGGCGTGCTGACTAACAGGACACTTTGCTGTCAGTCAGTGGGAGATTCAAAACACTGCACCGCGTTTGTCCAGCCGCTATAGATCGAGACATAGGGGACCGTGGGTACAATAGTGCTGACCAGGAAATTGTAGAACGTGAACTCGGTGGTGATGTTGGTCCACGCTCTTTGCTCACAAATACTGCTAACGTCGAGTGGCGAACTCAGTTCGACCATCCCATTGAGGGTGGCGTGGTGCCAGCGATTGGTGGTCTTGTGTTCGCCTGGCTGCTCGTACTGAACGAAGGTTATAGTGTTGCACCCCAGCAGTGTTGTGCAGGCGAAAATGAGTGACAGGCTGTGGCGCATCAGTTTGATTTTCATTCTTCACACCATACTTTTACCGTGCGCGGAGAGTAGATAAAGAGCGTAGCAATACCCAAGAGGTAATCAGAGGATGTCATGACTGTTTGCATTTGGCTGACGTCTGCACCCTCGCAGACTTCGTTGACATCGACCTTATGATCGCCAATAAGTCCCACCAAATAGAAGGGCTTGCTGTCCAGATAGCTAGGGTCGGCGGAATCCCTGTTGCCCCCATCGGGGCGAATCGTAACGCTGGAGCAGGCGGTAATGCATGCCACCATCAGCAGTAGAATAAGGGAGCGCAGGCGCCCCTGGCAGTTACGAGCCTTCATCATTAGCATCCTTCTAATATGTGCGCATTTGGAATTGTCAGCGTGAACAGGGCGCCCCCTAGGCTGGAATCTCCGACGCTTATATGACCATTGTAGCTGCTCACAATATCCACGACTATCGCAAGCCCCAGGCCCTGGCCCTCTGCTGTTGAGTCCAGCCGTACCCCGCGCCTGAGAATTGTTGTGCGCATTGCCTGCGGTACCCCTGGCCCATCATCTTCAACATTGAGTACGAGGGTTGTGTCGGCGTCTTCCTCGCTAACGTGGCCTGATATTTTCACCTGTTTATGACAGTGCTTGTAGGCGTTGTCCAGCAGATTTCCTAAGAGCTCCAATAGATCGTTTTCGTCGCCGTAAAACCCTGTGGTCGTCTCGATCTGAACGATAGCTCTCACACCTTTTTCGTAATACACTTTGTCCAGCGCAGAGACAATACTATCGACTTCATCTCGCACGGCAGTCACGACCAGGCCGGTCTGCCTGCCGGTAGTGACGGCTCGTTGTAGTTGATGATCAACGATATTCCTCATTCTGCTGACTTGTCGTTGCAACGTTTCGAGAATCTGTTGGCGGGAAATCGGCTTGCCCTCATGATCGGTGTCAGATGCGATGCCGTGCAGTACCGAGATGGGTGTCTTCAAGCTGTGAGAGAGGTCCGCCATACGGTCGCGATAGCGCTCTCGCTGCAGGCGTTCGTTCTTGATGAGTTGGTTTAAGTTGGCCGTCAATGGTTGCAGTTCCTTCGGGTAGCGCCCCGTGAGAGATTGCAGTTCCCCCATGTTCATGGCGCTCACGTCCATGGCGACTTCACGAAGGTATCGCAAACCCCAGCGTAATACGATGGATTGCAACGTGAGAAGCATCAATCCAAACCCAATTAAACCCGCTGCTATGGCGCCACGATAGTCGGCAAGTTGCTGGCGATATACGTCGACACTTTCCATCACGGTAAACACAAAAGCTGTTTTCTTTCCTGCTGTACCAGGCCAGGTAGTGCTGTAACTGGAAACGTAATAGATCTCACCGGTACTATCCTGTGCCCGTCCAAACAGCCACTCGCCTGCGTCGGGCAGGGGCAGCGAGAACCGCCTTGCCCCGGCGGATAGACTGCGCCAAGATTCTGACTGTTGCGTATCTGTTACTAGGGCGAGCAGAGACCCCTCTGTCGCATTAAATTGTTGCTCTGGGAGTCGCATGGGCAGTTGAATCTTATTGTTGACGTTGTCGGCACTAGAGAGCAAGGCGAAGGTATGAATACGCAACTTTTCGCGGACAAAATTATCCAGGCTGATCGAGAAGGCCTGATCCAGAACCAAGCCAGTTACCCAAAGAGTTATCACCAATACCACGGTGGCTGACAGAAAGAGACGCTGCCCCAGAGATAACTTCAGTGGACCGAGATATTTTCTCGACCGGCTAGGTGAGGAGGGCATGGCTTTAGATTCGCATGAGTGAACGTTTGCTCACTTGCAAATGAACCGATAACCACGGCCCCGAAGCGTCTCGATAGGCTGGTATTTTGCATCTGGGTCTAATTTCTT
>JBLHRT010000025.1:0-16679 GCA_047626255.1 Candidatus Azotimanducaceae bacterium | reverse complement strand
GATAGAGGTTCTTGCAGCGCTTCAAGTATCTCATTGCTGTTCAGGGTGAAGCTGCGAGGCACCCCTTCAGCCAGATTACGGCCACGCACATCAATCTCACGAACTTCTTTACCCGGATAAGCCGTACCGATTTCTTGCTTTATCCGTTCGGCTGTAGCGTCACCAATCAGGCTACCCTGAGTACGACGCACATAGGCAGTAATGGCTTCATCAAAACGGTCGCCACCGACGCGTACAGATTGGGCATAGACCACACCGTTAAGGGAGATCACGGCAATCTCTGTGGTTCCACCACCAATATCCACCACCATGGTTCCAACGGCTTCATGAACGGGCAAGCCCGCACCTATGGCTGCCGCCATGGGCTCTTCAATCAGTCTCACATCACGGGCACCGGCACTGATGACTGACTCTCTAATCGCCCGCCGCTCTACTTCCGTAGACTGGCAGGGTACACAGACCAACACTCGAGGGCTAGGTCGAATAAAACTGTTCTCGTGCACCTTTTTAATAAAATGCTGCAGCATTTTCTCCGTCACCTGAAAATCTGCGATAACGCCGTCTTTCATCGGTCGTATCGCAGTAATATTACCAGGCGTTCTGCCCAACATACGCTTGGCATCAATACCAACAGCCGCGACGCTTTTTTGATTATTGTTATTGCGAATGGCCACAACAGAAGGTTCGTTCAGCACTATGCCCTTTTCGCGGACGTAGATCAGTGTATTAGCCGTACCCAGATCTATCGACAGATCGTTGGAAAACAGGCCCCTCAATTTTTTAAACATGAGTGCAATGCACCTCAGAATAGGTAATCTATCGGCAAGCCCGGGAGTGGTGATGGCACTCTGGCGGGCACCTTATGATATAGGTGTAAAAAGAGGCGCAACTGTATCATTTATTACAGAAATCATACAAGAAAACCCGCTGGCTTCTTGCAAATGTCACAATACGACGGCGTTATTTCCCATTTTTGGGACGAATTCCGAGATTGAAATAGGAAACGCACCTTTTTTTCGCGAAATTTGCGAATAGTTTGCAGTTGAGGAGAATCCTTATTAGCATTCGGCGCGCGGGACTTGCCCGCCCCTCCTCGATATAGACAAGAGCTATTGAGAAGAGCTAGTAAGAAGACCTGATCAGAACAGCTAATCAGCAGGAATAAGTAATGACTCAACATGCCGGGACACATATCCCAGGGCTACCCGAGAACAATCAGCCGTCAAGCAACGTCGATGAGCACATTGTGTTAAACGTTGCCGAACTCTCACAGCTTCACATTGACGCAAGTGACGTCGAACGTTGCGTGTTAGAAATGACCGGCGTACTAGCACTCGTCGAGCAGATGCGTGACGTCGACACCACGGGCGTTGAACCCATGTCGCATCCCCTCGACACAACGCAGACATTGCGAGACGACGAGGTCACTGAAACTAATCAGCGGACCCGCTTCCAAGCAATCGCACCTGAAACATCGACTGGATTTTATCTGGTTCCCCGAGTGGTTGAGTAACCTGCTAATGACTGAATTACATACCAAGCCAATTTCCGAAATGTTGCAGGACCTCGACAACAAGGTCTATTCCAGCGTCGAATTGACACGTCATTTCCTTGGGCGCATCAAACAATTTGACAGCTCACTCAACAGCTACATCACCGTCACCGGAGAATTGGCGCTGGCCCGCGCCGAACAGATGGATAAGGCGCGACAGCAAGGTAGTCATGGACCTCTAGCGGGCATCCCCATCGCCCACAAAGATCTTATCTGTACCCGTGACGTGCGTACTTCCGCGGGCTCGAAAATGCTCGACAACTTCATCGCACCCTATGACGCGACACTGGTCGAACAGCTTGAGCAGGCCGGCGCGGTGATTCTTGGCAAGACCAACATGGACGAGTTCGCCATGGGCTCATCTAACGAGAACAGCTATTACGGGGCTGTACGCAACCCCTGGCGCACGGATCACGTTCCGGGCGGCTCATCTGGCGGCTCGGCGGCGGCCGTCGCAGCGGGGCTTTGCGCCGCTGCAACAGGCACAGACACTGGCGGCTCTATTCGCCAACCGGCCGCATTTTGCGGTATCACCGGGTTAAAGCCTACTTACGGCCGAGTTTCTCGCTGGGGGGTTATTGCCTATGCCTCGAGCCTTGATCAAGCCGGACCCATGACCCAAACGGCGGAAGATGCCGCCTTGCTATTACAGTCCATGGCAGGTCACGATCCCCGAGACTCGACATCCAGCAATACACCGGTCCCTGACTATCTGGCTCATCTCAGCCAATCGATCAAGGGTTCACGTATCGGCCTGTGTCAGGAATACCTCGAAGAGGGACTCGATGAAGCCAGCAGAGCCGCCGTACTGAGCGCCGCCAGCACATTAGAATCTCTGGGTGCGGTTATTTCTGATGTTAGTCTGCCAACAACCAAACAGGCGATTCCTGCCTACTACATCATTGCGCCAGCAGAGTGTTCGGCTAACCTCTCGCGCTATGATGGGGTGCGTTTTGGCTATCGCTGCGACAACCCTCAATCTATAGAGGATTTGTATAAACGCAGCCGCTCTGAGGGTCTTGGTCGCGAAGTTAAGAGTCGCATTATGGTCGGTGCTTTTGCCCTATCGGCAGGCTACTATGATGCCTACTACCGCAAGGCTCAACAAATTCGTCGGTTGATCAGCGAGGACTTTAGTCGCGCCTTCGAGCAGGTCGATTACATCCTTGGCCCCACAACACCCTCACCCGCCTTTGCGCTCGGTGAAAAAGTCAATGATCAGGTCGCTATGTACTTGCAGGATATCTATACGATTGCGGTCAACCTCGCCGGTCTACCCGCCATCTCACTGCCCGCCGGATTCAGCAGGGGCTTGCCTGTTGGCTTGCAATTGATTGGCAGACATATGGACGAACCAGGCTTGCTGCGCCTCGGTCATCAGTTTCAACAGGCCACCGACTGGCATCGCCAGCGGCCGCAACTCGCCTGACACTCAGGATTCGTATCATGCAAGATTGGGAAGTCGTTATCGGTCTGGAGATTCATACTCAACTCAAGACCGAATCAAAAATATTCTCCGGTGCCAGCACCGCCTTTGGCGCCGCGCCGAACACTCAGGCGTGCGCCATCGACCTAGGTTTTCCCGGGGTGCTACCGGTAGTCAACACTCATGCCTACGACCTAGCAGTGACGTTTGGCTTAGGAATTGGCGCTGAGATTAATCGCGTCTCTGTGTTTGATCGGAAGAACTACTTTTATCCCGATTCGCCTAAGGGTTACCAGATCACACAACTTGATGCGCCCATCGTGGTCGGTGGCAGTGTCGATATTGAATGCGAGGACGGCAGCCGCAAAACCATTAACATCACCCGTGCACATCTTGAGGAAGATGCGGGGAAATCTGTGCATGAGGACTTTCACGGCCAAACAGGCATCGACCTGAATCGTGCCGGCACGCCATTGCTGGAGATCGTGTCTGAACCCGAAATGCACTCGGCCCTGGAAGCCGTCGCCTATGCACGCCTTATCCACCAACTGGTCACTTATCTGGGAGTGTCTGACGGCGACATGTCACAGGGTTCTCTGCGTTGCGATGCCAATGTCTCGATTCGCAAACAAGGCGACACAGTCTTGGGTACCCGCACGGAAACCAAGAACGTCAACTCCTTTCGATTTTTGGAGCGCGCCATCAACTACGAGATTGAGCGTCAGATCGGCGTGCTTGAGAGTGGCGGACGCATACACCAGGAAACTCGTCTGTATGACTCTGACCGCGACGAGACGCGGCCCATGCGCAGTAAGGAAACTGCCACAGATTACCGTTACTTCCCCGAACCTGACTTGCTACCGATTCACCTGAGTGAAGACTATATTGACGCTATCCGGCAGTCGATGCCGGAGTTGCCAGAAGCCAAGGTGCAACGCTTTATCCACGATTACCACCTTGATGAGATCGACGCCCGCGTATTGGCTGCAAGCGTCGCACTGGCTGGCTACTTTGAAACCGTGGTACGAATTAGCGGCGATGCACGTCTCGCGGCTAACTGGGTTAGGGTGGAGTTGTTAGGCACCCTCAACAGGGAGTCATTAACCGCGACGGCCGCGACGCTGGCGGCAACGGCGTTAACGGCAGAAGCGCTAGGCACACTGATCCTGCGTATTAACGATGGATTGATTTCCGGGAAGATCGCAAAGACTGTGTTCGAGGCACTATGGACAGGCGAGGCAACCGACCCAGATGTCTATATCGCCAGCCAGGGCCTGACCCAGGTATCAGACAGTGGTGCGTTGATCCCCATTATTGATGCCATCATTGCTAACAATTCGCAGCAGGCAGAACAGTTTAAAGAGGGGAAAACAAAGCTCATGGGCTTCTTTGTGGGACAGGTCATGAAGGAAACCGGCGGCAAAGCAAACCCGCAACAGGTCGGTGAGTTGATTAAACAGCGTCTAGCGCTTTAAACGAGCAGCCACCACATGTAAAAAATAGAGGCACTCATTGTTCACAGGCCCCTATCGATTACATCAACGCTGCTTAAAGGCCCCTTAAAAGGCCGATAATAGTCGGTCGATTCTCGCCGCGTTGGCGCCGAGATCACTGATACCAACCCGAGACACCGAGCGGATGTCAATAAGACTGCCGCCTTGTGTTGGTTTAACTCGCACCACCACATCGTCTTTGAAGCCAAACCAGAAGCTAGTGAAGACCGCCTCGACACGGCCGTCTTGCACATTCTCATTAACCACTTCTAGGCCTTGCTCTGCCATGACAACAGCAGCACGCGCCACGGCGTCAGACGGCGTCAAGCTGGAATTCAGTGACTTGATCTGTGGATAGGCTTTGTGCTGCATGCCCGCCAAGGCAGCTGCAGACTCAAGACCAGCGCCATATTCCAGTGGATTGACCGCGTCGACTCGCAACCCTACAACCAGGTCAAAGGTGGGCGGGGTCTCGGTATCGGTACTGATATCATGAATGCTAGGTACTGAGCCGACTTTGAGCATGGTGGGCCCCATCGCCAACAAGGGTCCCAAGCTAATCACTAAGGCCACAAGCAACATATTTCGATCACGTTGCAAACCGCCACGCTGAGCAACAATCGCCATCATTCCACCACCAAGCAACACGAGAACCGCGATCACCAAAGCCAACAACAAGGAGGCAAAGGATGGCATAAGCTCAGCAACCCCATACTTATAACCCAGTGGGCTTGCAAACAACAACACGACAGCAAGTATGCTGGCGACCAGCCCCAATTTACTCCACCACTTGGTTTCTTCCACGTTTACATTCTCCCTTGTTGTTTCTCTGGCTGCTGATAGAACACGGCGCTATCTTCGCCCAAAAGATAAGGACTCGCAACTGGACTCACTCCTTTACTGGCCCGCCGTGCTAAACAACTTTAATGTGCCAAGGCTCGTATCGCACGCCGAGAAGATTTTCCTTCGGATAGCGTATACCAATGTATCCCAGATCAAACAAACGCTTGAACTCCGGGGTATGCGCAAACGCCTCAGTGAAATTTTTCGCGCCGAAGCCAACCTTGCCGACATCGAAGTCACCAATACCGTGAAACGAATATCCCGGCGGTGCAAGACTGCGGGACGCCCTCGACAAGTTACCCGTCGCCTGTATCGTCTTGGCCATAAACAAATGGCTTTGTTTCACCACGCTGCGAATACCGGACGTCAACTCGACGCTTTGTCCCAGGTCTGCCATCAATTTCTTGTACAGCTTGTGAGCGTCTCCATTGAAAAGAAAGTGTCCGGTTCTAGATATTTTACCGATCTCGCGCCGAGGAATCTCATGCGTCAAGTTGCTGATGACCTTATCCCCATAGAAACCATAACGACGCGCATCTGTTGTAAACAACTCATCCAACAAGGCTGTTTCAGCCGTCGAAAACGCCCCTATCGTTGGGAGTTTCGCCGCGTAACCCAGCATTTCGTCGAAGCTGATAACATTGAAATTCCCGTGACCCACCCATCGCTGAACGCGACCCATGCGTTTAAACGCAGAGATAAGAAGCGGGTACTGGGCGCTATCTAGAAAAACATCTTCAACATCAGCAGCCTCAAAATTAAGCATCTTTTGCTGGTAATGAGCCACGCTACGGTGTGAGTTCGTCGTCTGCGTTTGGGACACCAGTGGGGACAGGCTTGGCGACGGCTCTTGCAGGCGTTTCAGGCTTCGCGCCTGGAACGCCTGGAGTAAAGCCCGCGCATCAGGGGCCGGCGTCGTCATCAGTCGTATCGACTGCGATAACTCCATGGGACTGATGTCTATGTCTTCATAGAAGACACCATCAAGACCCTGAATGCCGCGCCACGCAAATTGCCCGCTGACAACACCCAGCGCTCCGAGAGAAAAGACTTTGAGTACACCCCTTCTATTCACTACCGATCGTCCCATACTGATAAGGCATTAATGCCTGACAAAAACATATCTCGGTGGCCAACTGCACAGAGACTTAACCCTAAACAATCAGGTAACGCCACCTGTTGCGTCTATCGCCCACCATCGACGACAATCGTTTGACCCGTTGTGAAACTACCGGCTGCTGAGGCAAGGAACGCCGCTACTCCACCGATCTCTTCCGGCTCGCCGATACGTCGCAATGAAGCGCTCGCGGTGGAACTCTTGAGAGTTTCTGGATTTTCCCACAAGGCACGAGCAAAATCTGTTCGCACCAGGCCCGGCGCAATAGCATTGGCGCGAATATTATGTGGACCATACTCCGTCGCTATATTACGTACCAGTTGCATGTCTGCGGCTTTAGATATGCCGTAAGTGCCCAATACGGGGCTGCCATGCAAACCACCCACCGATGACACGACAATAATGACGCCATCCTTGCGCTCGACCATCTCGGGTAGCACCATCTGGCAGATCCAGTGATTGGACTTCACATTCGACGCCAAAATCTTATCGAAGGCCGCATCAGGGATATCGGCCATCGATCCGTAAAAAGGATTCACTGCCGCGTTGCAGACCAAGATATCGATCTGACCCAACTGTTCTCGGGTTTGATCCACAAGACTCTGCAATTGATCTTTGTCGCCGATATGGCAAGGGATGGCAACGGCACTACCCGCTCCATCTTTGACGAGCTCGTTGATTTCCGCAGCAACCGTCTCACAGACATCAGCCTTGCGACTCGAAACCACCACCTTGGCACCTTGCAACGCCATCTGTTCCGCGATGGACTTACCAATGCCCTTAGTTGAACCCGTGACGATGGCGACTTTACCCGTCAAATCAAAAATATTTTTCATACTGATGTCCACCTTTTCCTTGTATTGTCGTTTATTGGACCTCGCTGTCCACCCTGCTCTATCGCCTGGGGCTGGGTTTCGTGCTTTCTCACCCTCAACAGCCACACAATATCGTTTCAAAGTATACAGAATCAGGCTTAACTTGACATAAACTATGGCAGGTATAGTGATACCTGCAAGCTCTCGGCCTTGGATTTAGCTTGAGTATCTCGCGAGATAACACCCACCTATGGAGTGACGTGATGAAAGTGAAAATTTTTCGACAAAGAGTCTCACAGGTTCACGAGAGTGAAGTTGAAATCAATCACTGGCTGGCTGAGACTGATGGGACCCTGCAGGTAGCGTATATTCAGCAATCCTCCTACATGACCGACAACTCAGAGAAAGCCCAACCAGGCTTTATCGTGTCTGTCTGGTACACCGAACGCTAGCTGTCCAAACAAGATGATCTGCATAAGTTCTGCCCGCAGTTACGATAGCTCAACCCATGCACCCCGACTCATTACTGCCACCGGGCTAGCCAGATGCGTAAGATCCTGTAGCGGATTGTCTTGATAAAAGACGAGATCGGCGCAGAAGCCCTGCTTGATCTGACCCACGTGCTCGGCCAAGCCAAGAGCCCGTGCACAATCACTGGTTGCCGCCCTGAGTGCCTGCACAGGCGTCAATCCCGCAAGGTGCGCAAACACAGGCAGTGCCAAAGGTAGGTGATGGTGATAAATACCAGGAATACCCGCATCAGTAGATGCTATTAATTCCACCCCCGCAGCGAGCAGGCGCTCGAAATTCGCCAAGAGGCGGGTCTCCACGACCTGATTACCCATGTGCCGGCGCCAACCGGCGTTAACTGTCGGCGACACGCGCACATCATTGTTCACCATATCGATCACCGCATCACTGTCATAATGTTTACCCCAACCGTCGGGACCAACCCATGAACAGTGCTCTATCGTCGTGACCCCAGCACTGGCGGCATTTTTGATACCCTCAGTACCATGGCAATGAGCCGCCACGAGACAATCATGTTGCCGCGCTTGCTCAACAATGCGGGCCAACGTATCGCGATCAAACTGGGCGTTCGATGGCGTTGATCCTGGCGTCATACTGCCGCCTGTCGCCATCACCTTGATGAGATCAACCCCATGAGCTATCTGCCTGTCCAACACGTCCAAGGCATCAGCCAAATCTTCAGCCTCACCACCCCAGAAGTGACAATGCCCCTGCACAGAGGTAATCGGTTGACCGGCGCAGACGAGACGTGTGGCCTGCAGCTTACCGGCGTTAATCTTGTCCCTGACGACCAATTCCAGCCAGCGACCACCGCCAAGATCACGGGCCGTGGTGATACCGGCCAATAACATCTGGCGCGCACGCAACTCAATTTTCTCGATTAACTCATCGTCGGAAAATTGATCCTGAGCGAACGGATTCCTGATATCAGGGTCAAGACACATATGCACGTGCGCATCAATCAGCCCGGGGATAACATACAGCCCCTGCATGTCGACGCTCTCGCCACTGGTCACGGTGGTCGCAGCAGAGTCGGATGCTGATATACCGACAATATTGCCGGCCAGCACCTCCAGGCTACTCGTCGCCGGTTCGAGGGCATCGGCGACACCGTCCCATACTTTCAGGTTGACTAGTTGCATAGAACCTACCGGATGCTGTTATGAGTCAATCTTATGGGTCAATCTTATGAGTGAAGCTACTGCCGCGTTTTACGATCATCGCAACAACATAAAGCGGCAACGTCGAAAAGGCTCGACCTGGTAATCCCCATCAGCAGTGCCAACAACGGACACTCATTGAAATACGCAAGCTGACAGGTCAAGGCAATATAGACACTCCATCACTACTAATCCGAGCAGAAGAACGATCTCGCATCATTCGCCCGATGGTTTGGTATTATCGCAACAACCATTGATCATAAAGCTAAGATTCGAACTCAAGCATGGTCACGGTCAATTCACCTGGCATAAAGCTGTCTTCGTCGCTGACCTGTTCGTAGAGTCTGCTTAGCCAATCGCTTTGCACCTCACGCAAGCCCGCCGTGCTCAGCAGAAGGTCGATCGCCATCACTACCTGCTCCGCCGCAACATAGTCTCGAAATCGATCGTCGCCACCCGCAGCAACTAGCGCCGAGAGTAGTTTTGTTGCACTTTCCGGGCTTGACTGGAACGCGCCATTCACTGCAATTTTTTGAATACTGCTTGTAATGTCTGCGATCAATTTCGCGAGTGGACGTCGGGCGGCGACACTCTGATGCAATTCAGTGACCTGTTTGCGTAAGGTTGCTTCGAGTGGCTCTGAAACAACACCTGCGATCGCAAACAGCATCAAGAAGTTGGCGTCATTGAGTCTGATGCTACCGGCGGGCAATTGACCGTCCAGATCAGACTGCCACCGAATATCGTTCATAGAATGATGACACGCGTGGCAATCAAATAGAGCCAATTCAGGAAACAGGCCACCCTTATCAAGGCGCGTGCTGATCAGCTGCAACGTTTGCAGGGCGCCATGGGTCTGACCTGTCACCCATGTTGTCATACTGTCACTATGTGACTTCGATGCTCGATAATCCTCATCCACAACATAATGCGCGGGTTGGAGGATACTAAACGTATCAAGCTCGAAGGACAGCCGCGGATGACCGGCACCCATGATGTCGTGGCTAGCCATTTTCTCAGGTGTGCCGATATGGCAAGACATGCACAGTTGCGCACGCGCCTGTGTGTCGTCGGCTGGGTACAGGCCAGCATCAAGACTGACTTGACGCTCTCTATCACTGTCAGCATGTGTCGAAATATAGTGTTCCGATCCACCATGACAGGCCTCACAGCCCACGCCATCGCTTATCTGGAATCGCGCGCCTTGCTGCGCTGGCGCCACATTATCCGCGTGGCAATCAAGGCAAACACTTGCTTCATGGGCATTCGGTAGCCCCAAATTAGCCGCGATCTGTTGAGATTGACTTGTTAGCAACGTCTGGTAGGCAATACGGTGCCTGTCACGTTGGCTCCAGGTCACATACTCATTCTGCAGCACCCTGGTACTAGCCCTTGGGCGCACGGACCCGTGACATACTCCTGACGCACAACTGGCGACGCCCAAATGCTTTTGACTGTCGGACTGGGGTAATTCAGCCGCGAAACTACTTGTCGCACCTATCAGACACAATGCGATCGTGGCGACGCCTCGCTTGATCAGCAAAGCAACAGGCACGCAAAGCACACGACTTGTTTTACGAGCTACCCGCTGAACTACCTGCCGATTCATATGCCTATTCATTTCTTCACCGTCGCCTTTGCAGGGTTGCTTGGATCTTTATCACTGACGAACCAGGGCTTACCCTGCTTGTCCAGATAAAGGCTACGCATGTCTTCTTCCGATAGGGGTCCGGCACCAATACGACTAAAGACAGCCACCTGGCCTCCGGTTTCATCCACGGCCCTATCACGCTCCAAACCACGCGACAACGCCATCGCGGGCTTGTCAGTCGCAAAGGAGCTAATCGTCTCAGGTTTTGGTTCTGGGCTGAAGCCATAATAACGAGGTTGGGACTCGGGTGATGTTAGCTGAATTACCTTCACGCCAGCAGCGCCATCCGCTACGTAAGCCATCAAACTTGCGTTAGTGGTGGCGACAACAATGTCCTGTGCATCTTCAATGCCGTCAGTGTACTGCTGGTAGAGTTCCATCGTTTGGGGGCGTGTGACATCAACGATATAAATGCCGTCTGCACCCGCCGCTACGTAGGCATAGGTACGTGCTACGAACACTTTATGTGCGTCCTTTATCGGCACGGTGTTACCTTCCACGAGCTCTGCCTCGGCTGGGTCAGTGATATCAATAACCTTCAGGCCATCAGCATCGGTGACGAACAGGAAGCGGAACTGTTGCACGACAGCGCGTGGATCTCGCATAGCCACTGTCTTGATATGACGAGGTTTGAGTGGGTCATCCAGATCTATAATTGCCACGCCGTCACGCACGACGATGTAGGCAAAATGACCACCGACCGAAATATCCCTGGCACCATCAAGTACACCACCTTCATTCCACGTTAGAGCACGTTCGAGGAAATTGTTTCTTGGCTCACCATCAGCAAGCGTATCGATATTGGTGAGGATAAGGCCTTCTTTGGCATCGGTAATCAGTGCGTAATGGTAGAGCGGATGAAACGGCTTCTCCTGATTCACTACTCGCATGAGCTCACCCTTGTTGCGCTCTGGTGCAATAGGTTGGGTCGTGGACAGCGACAGACAGGTGGCATCAGCTGATGGAATAGCGGTGTTCTGACCCAGCACCGATGCCGGCGCACTGATAATGCGTTGACTCACCCCCTTGTTGGCAATCGAGGCCACGTCGTAGACGACCATGCCCTTGCTACCTTCGGCTGCGAATAAATATTCGCCGCGTAGCTGCAGACAACTGACGTTGCCAGCAGAGTGGCTGTGGCCTGTTTCAAGCTTTTGGTCACGGGCCTGGTGTTCAGCAAAATAATCGGGATATGCGTAACGATGCAAGTAACTGCCAATAACTGCTTGCGGCTCATCCCATTCCGTCACCTGTACGGCTTCAACTGAACCTGCACCACCCACGTAAGCATGGTAACCAATGAAGTCGATGAAGTCGGTGCCGTAACCCAAAGTCTGCGCCATGATGGCATTGTTATCGCCGTTTTTATCCAAGTGACAGTCGGAGCAGACTCGGGTTTCTGTCTTACGAACTGTATGCGCAAAGTGAGGATTAATCGCTTGCGAGCTATATCCACTCGCAGATATAGGGGGCTGCTGCACATAGACCTTCTCTCGGTTCGAGTTAGTCGATGACAATACCAGTGCCGAGGTTGAACGCAGCGGCGTAATGCGGCCGCCATTAATCTTGCCTCGACGACCGATCATAAATATCTGGTCACGCGCAACTTGTGGGTTATAAGTGGCGTAGTTGCGGCTTTCACCACCGTCGAAATGTTTGCTCTCTGCTTTCCAGTTCGCTTCGATGGGCAAATGGCAACCACCACAACTGGTGGTCCAGGATTGGTGGCAGGTGTAGCACTCCATTTTTTCATAACTGTGAGCGCGCGACTCAGGAGCAACGTCTTCACCCCACGTTTGTTCCGTAGAACCCATGCTCATTGTCTTGGCCCGTGCCGCTTTCGCGTTATATTCACCGTGCCCAGGGTCTACTGAATCCTTCACCAAACTCAATTGCCATTCTCGATCTGGCCACATCAGGCTACGCTGGTACAAACTGCCATCACGCCAGCTGAAGCGCGACTTGCCATCGGGATTACGAATCAGGCTCAAATCCGTGCCGCCAGGAGGGGCCGCTGGCCCCGACGTACGCAGGGTCGGATAAGCATCTGCGGTGCCATGGCAATCCACACAGTCAATCTCAACCGCATTGGCCACTTCACCATACAAGTGTCCGTTACCATGGCTGTCCTGGGAGAAGTGACAATCAACGCAATGCATACCAACATCTAGATGGACGGACGACATGTGCACCGCCTTGTCAAACTTCTCAGGATCATCAGGCTCAACGATTTCGTCCTCGGCATCCAGCAAATTGCCTTTTCGGTCTTTCTTAAAAACCGCGCGAAAATTCCAGCCATGACCGTGATAGTCAGCAAACTGTGTATTTTTCAATGTCGGGTTTAACTTAGAAACATCCCGCAAGAAAGTCTGGTCAGACCACAAACCCTTCGTCGCGGCGCCCTCTGGGTTACGCTTGTTAATCCTGCGAATTTCGTCATCTTCTGGGTAGCGTTGCTCCTTGGGAAACATGGAAGGGGCATCGCTCTCATAATCCCACATGGTGTAACCCAGATAGGTGTTAACGAACATATTGGGCTGGTGCATATGGCACGAAATACACTGGGACGTAGGGATATTACGCGAGAATACATGCTTGATCGGATGGCCTTCCTCGCCCTTCGGTATCGTCGGGTCCACCGTCTGGGTCATACCGGCATTACCCGCAGTCGCCCACGAACCCGAATGGCGTGGATCACG
Source organism: Candidatus Azotimanducaceae bacterium (assembly GCA_047626255.1). Classification (GTDB taxonomy): domain Bacteria; phylum Pseudomonadota; class Gammaproteobacteria; order Pseudomonadales; family Azotimanducaceae; genus UBA4582. The sequence goes on along the minus strand of JBLHRT010000025.1, from coordinate 3,392 downwards.
GTCGTTAGCATAGACCACATGGCAGGAACCGCAGCCTGAAGTACGGAAATCTCCGGGGTTATCATTGGTGCCGAGAAACCACATCAAAGGATCATTTAAACGGGTTTTATGGATATTCAATACGGGCACGGAAATTCTTGCACCGGTGCCTGGCCCACGGTTTGATTGCCTAAAGTCAGGTCGACCCGGCTCCTCTATACGTTGCAGCTGACCCAACGCGTTAGGCAAGCCCGTCTCAGGAAACAGGTTAGAGATGTTGCGACCACCGCGTTCGAATACCCGGAAAATATCGCCTGGAGGGACAGTCTCCCAAGCAGGAACCGGATACAGCATAGGCAATACACCATGATCTAGCCAAGCCTGGTCCGGATCTCGCAATGGCGGCCCAGCCAATGCACTGGCCTCACCATCCGGAGTGTAGGCCTCGCCGAGAATGTACTTTTTATAGGGCAAAATATTGTTTGCATAACTGGCAGCACCAAACAACATGGCGCCGCTGGCCATAATACTGCGTTTAGCAGCCTGTACTGTTGCCAGGTGACAGGCACCACAGGCCTCCTCCGCCACGCGTAAATCTGACGGATTAACAAAGCGGACAAACTCCTTAGCTTCACGATTCAGTAACGTATAACTCACTTCAGGGTTGGCGCTCTTGGGAAAATTCCAACTGTCAGGATAGCTTGGTAACACATGCGCTAACTCCAATACATGAGCTTCATCCTCACCAGCCTCAAAAAACACATCAGAATTACCCCCATGGCAATCGGTACAACCCAGAATCACACCAGGGCTGGCGTGCATACTCGCGCTATCTGTGGCCGTGTGACAGGACTCACAACCAGCACTTTTCTCTTTAGCCGAAGCGATTGATTGTGACTTGGGTGCAGCAGGAATTGGATCGTAGAGACGCTCAATGTGAGTGCCACCCGCGTCTGAGGCCATCGCTGCTGTCGCAAACAGTGATAACCCAACGACTAATAGGCAAATCAGGCTTGATGCGAAACTGTGTTTAACGTCTTTCATGTATTGCTGCACTACTTAATAGGTGAATGGGCTAATAGGTCAATATGATGTTCGAAAGAATCGAATAAGGCGTCTTCGCCTCCTGACCATATAGGTCATCGAATCCATCACCGGGAAGTAAAGTCGCTGCTGACAGTCGCACGACTACGTTTTGTGACATAAACGGACGCCAAGTAGCAGAGACGGAAATATCTTGACCGAGACTTTTATCGATGTCCGACTGCTGGCGTAAGGTTTCTAGTACCTGCACCTTGTCAAACCGGAAGTAATTCCAATTCACAGAGAGACGCAACTCGGGATACAAATCAGCATCAGCGCCAACGCCGATCATTTGTATACCAGGGTTTATAAAGTTCGACTGGCCTTGCTCTTTACTCGGTCGCAAAGACGGTAAAATACCATTGCGACCCATCAGCGCCACACCCCCACCTCCGATTAGCGGCACGTTCTGGCGAATAATAAAGCTCGTATCAGCGCCAGCAAATTGCGGATTCTCGAACACCGCATCAAAGGCGGTAGCGGTATCATCAAATGGATCATCATCGCCCGACGCCCACAAAACAGAAATTCGCGGACGAAACCAATCAAAGTCCATAGAGGCTTCTGCCGCCATAAAGAAAGCGCTCACCTTCTCATCCACATCTCGCAGGCGAGTACTGTCTTGCTGGCCAAAAGCGTAATACAAGGAGGTGGTTAGATTTACCCTGTCAAAGTGACCATCACCGCTGTAACCGAGATACGTGACATCATAGTTGCGAGCAAAGCGCTCCTCGAATAGGGATGAAGGGCGCTGAATAAAACCGTTCTTATCATATTCAAACCGTCCCTTCTCGCGATTGCGGTTATGTAATACCGTTGCCTGCGAAAAGAAGCCGATACTCGGGAAATCCTGCCAATAAACGTTAGCTACAAACACATCATCATCGCGCAAGCGTTGAGTGACATCATTCAGACCGCTATTAGTGTCCTTCTCAATCCTACGGAACCACGCCAGATTGTACTGGAACACATTGTTGTTCCGATTACCGAATAGGCGCACACCAAAGGGCGAGTCCTGAAACAGAAAACCACGGAAATCTGAGGAGAAAGGCTGAATACCAACGCGAATGCTGTCAAAGTCAAATCGGTCAGAAACATTACGTAGATGTTTGTCGACAAACAACGCCTGTACACCCATAAAGGTGTCACGACGTCTGCGACCCGAGCGTCCCCCAAGATCAGGGTCAACGTTCAAAATACCGACTTCGCCAGCGTGCACTTGATTGATATTGAAGACCGGTGTGAAGCGAAACTCCCAGTCGGGGGGACGAAACACTGTGTCGCCTTTATAAAAGACATTTTCAATAATTAGATTCTGGGAAAAAATAGTTGTTTCGCCCTGGCCGACGGTATCCAAACTGCCGTCACGGGCCGTCGTCGCTCCACCGACAGGAATCGGAAAACGGCGCGGCTCAATCACCGAGTCGCTGATCGCTATGATGCTGTAAAACCAGTCATCACCCCAGACCGGCAGATCACCCTTAAGGGGATTGTGCCCGTTATACGGATCAAGTAGGTTCGTTTTGATACCGATTTCTTCTACGATGCGCCAGCGATCAGGTACCGGCGGACCTAGGTCAAATGGGTCTACCCAGGGAATGATCGCGTCTGAATCAGCGTTTGTCTCATCGCACACCGGTATCTCGTAGAGATCAACCGGTTTCCCCGGTCGACGGCTCGGCCTGTTGTGTAACTGCTGCTCATATTCTGCCGCAGGAATACACAAAGACGAGACGTCAGGCAGCGGTGACGCAGCCATAGCGCTCGCCAGTGGTATTATACTCGCGCAAATCAATAGTGACTGAATAAACCTAGATGCCATTACACACCTCTGTCGTATTGTCATTAATGAAAGGTAGCTGCGGACAGTTTACATAGCGCAACCGCGCAGGTTGTCCGGGTATGGCAATTCGATCAGCGCGGATCGCAGCTGGCGCATTTTGGATGCCGGTATTAAGCCGCTGGCCGGCACGATGCAAACCTAAAAACGAAATCATATCATCTTGATCAACACCATCACCCGACACGCCGATACCGCCTACCAGCACATCGCCACGATAGATGGGCACACTACCTGGGAAAATTTGTATACCATTCGCGAGATTGGTGACGCTGCCGACACTGGTAAAAGCTGCCGTCTCTGCCAGCCCCGTATCGCCCGTACAATTCTGCGGCACATCGGCTACGAGTCCGAACAGAAAGCCGACATGATGAATCACAGCGTTGTACACCAGATCAGACTGCAAGCCGACGCTGAACACACTCCATTCACCAGGCGGCTTGCTAAACGGACCCGGTGGTCCCGATGACGGGCCATCTGGATAGGTCGG
>JBLHRT010000024.1:0-16892 GCA_047626255.1 Candidatus Azotimanducaceae bacterium | reverse complement strand
AGATAAGCGCCCACCGAAAAGCCATGGGTCAACCTGTCGATAGCTAGCGTCACAGGAATGCCGGTGATCGCAAGTAAAATTGCCACCAACGCCAACTGCTCCGAATCGAAATTGGCGAGGAACAAGGTAAAGGCACACACGCGTATCAGGCCAATTGCGATGCCTGACATGAACATGTTGCCAAAGAGGAGGGCGACTAACGGTGTCTCTTCAGGTCTGATACCCAAGGCCTGTTGTATCCGGTTGCCCGCTATAGTGTCATTCAAAGGTCACTCGTTTTCCCCCTGTCTACCAGCGCTAGGCGTCAAATGGCTAGTATGCGTCATTTAGGCCAACTGAGCGAGGAGCAGCGTGTGGGTTTTCTCAGTAGTAATGTCGAGGTCGAATCTGCTAGTCTCAAGGCTGCCCTAACGAGGAGTTGTGTTGATGGTCAAGCTTGGCAGTGTCGAACATCCCCTTCGCGTCGCCATTGTCGGCGCGGGACCTTCAGGCTTTTACGCGATTAGCCATTTTCTGAAGCATAAGGAACTCCACGTTGAGCTAGATCTGTTTGATCGCCTGCCAACACCTTATGGGCTTGTTCGTGCGGGTGTCGCGCCAGATCATCAGAAAGACAAGTCGGTTACGCGGGCCTACGCGAAGAGCGCCGCGCAGCCGAATGTACGTTTTTTCGGCAATGTGGAGTATGGCAAACACATTTATATGGCCGATTTACAGGCTCATTACCATCAGGTGATATTCACCAATGGTGCGCCAACTGATCGAGATTTAGGCATTGCTGGCGAAAATCTTGCCGGCAGTTACTCGGCCACGGACTTTGTGGCCTGGTACAACGGCCACCCAGATTATGCAGATTACCAGTTTGATTTGTCTCAAGAGCGTGTTGCTATCGTCGGGGTGGGTAATGTGGCGATGGATGTTGCGCGTATTTTGTGCAAGTCGATGGAGCAGCTACAAGAGACCGATATTGCCGATCATGCCCTACAAGCATTGCAGCATAGTCGTGTCAAGCAAGTGTATCTGCTGGGGCGGCGCGGACCGGCACAGGCAGCGTTTACGCCACCAGAGATTAAGGAGTTGGGTGAGTTGGCGGAGGCGGATATCGCCATCAGTGCCGACGACGCGCGTGTTGATGCCTTGAGCCAGGCGGCGATGGACGCGCACCCTGATAAAAATGTTGAAAAAAATGTGGGCTTCATCACGGAGTACAGTCAACGACCACAGCGTATCAAAAACAAGCAGTTAACCCTGCGATTTCTCGTCTCACCGACAGAAATTCTTGGTGAGGCTGGCAAGGTGACGGCGATCAAATTGATGCATAACGAGATCTACGACGCGGGCGACAATTTGATTCGACCGCGTGCTACGGGTGTTGAGGAAGTGCTGCCTGTGGGTGTGGTATTTCGGTCAGTGGGCTATCAGGGAGTGCCGCTTGACGGTATTCCGTTCGATGAGCGCAGCAGCACCATCAGTCATCAACAAGGTCGGGTCGTCACTGCCGAAGGGCAGCCGTTACCAGGCTTGTACACCGCAGGCTGGATCAAGCGTGGGCCTACAGGTGTTATTGGCACCAACAAGACCTGCGCTCAGGAAACCGTTGCCTGCATGGTTGAGGACCTACTTGCTGGTCTGCATTTTAATCCAGTAGAACCCGGTGTTGCGGCTATTGAGGCGCTTATTGAAAGTCGTCAGCCGCGTTTCGTGACCTATGCGGATTGGCTGAAAATTGATGAGGCAGAAATTTCCCGTGGAGAAGCCCAGCGGCGCCCACGGGTTAAATTCGTCAATGTTGACGAGATGCTTGATATCGCCGGTCGATAGATCGCGCCTCGTAAGGAAGGCGGTGGCCTCCCTTACGACATGCGTTAAGACCAGGCAGGCCTGGGTGTAACAATAGGAAAGCGTCGTTCGAACACATCAAACAAGCCGCCTAACTGGGCCAGCGCGGCGGCGTCACCGCTGATGGAGAGCGCGCCTGATTGCATCAGTTGAGGCGCATCCGCCAAGCGTAGCATCAGGCGTTTGAAGTCGAGACTGCTGATGCTGAGGCTGGCGGTAGGGTCAGGGTGACGTCGATCAGCAAAGCCATGGAGGACGGAATTTTCTATGCTCAGTAATGTGCTTGTCGTATCGGTGAAGTCCAGGTTGATATGCAATGTCAGGCCATCGACCTTGTCGCTATTAAGGCGCACAGCAAGGGTCTGAAACAGATTTTCCAGAGGCATAGCACGGGCCATACTTTCCGTGGCGTTGAAGTTAGCGCCCTTGGGTAGCCCTTCTCGCAATTCCATGGCGCCGCAGAGGAAGAAGTTTCTCCAGGGCCCTGACTCTGACTGATAACCCATTTGCTCCAGCGTATCGGCGAGCAGCGCGCGACCCTCGGCATGTTCAGGTTCTGCCATCATCACATGATTGAGCACTTCTGCGACCCAACGATAGTCGCCGGCCTCGAAACAAGGGCGGGCACGTGCGACTACGGCATCAGCGCCACCCATAAAGTCGAGATAACGCTGACCCACTTCAACTGGTGGCAGCGGATACAGGTGAGCCGGGTTGCCATCAAAAAACCCTAGGTACTTCACGTATACAGCGCGGGTATTGTGATGCACGGTGCCGTAGTAGCCGCGATTGTAGAATTCTTTGCCGAGCGCATCCGGCAGGGTGACCTGCTCGGCAATCTCTTCTTTGGTGTAGCCATGGTTGGCCAGTCGCAGGGTCTGGTCATGGATATATTTATACAGATCTCTCTGCTTCTTGAGATAGTCAGTGGCGGCCTTGCGACCCCAGGTGGGCCAATGGTGGCTGGCAAACTGGACTTCCAAGTCGGCACCGAACAGATCAATTGACTCATTGATTTGCGCCGCCCAGGCTAGCGCATCACGTACTTGCGCGCCTCGTGGTGTATACACATTGTGCAGATGATGAGAGGTGATCTCGGACATGCACAGGGCCTTGAACTGCGGAAAGTAAAACACCATCTCAGCCGGTGCCTCGGTACCCATGGTCATCTGAAAAACGATCTCGATGCCGTCGATGGTGCGGGTTTCACCGGTTTCACTGATGGTGTCGTTGGGTATCACAAAGCCCGTGGTGCCCATAGACACGGCGGCGCCTAGGCCCGTGGTGACAAAGGCAGTGGGGGATGGCTGCAACAGATTGCCGTACATGTAGGTGGCCCGCCGGCCCATGACGTTGCCGACTAGAACGTTCTCAGCCAAGCATTCTTTCACATAATCCATGGGGGCGATGACCTGCACTTTGCCGGATTCCACATCGCTTTGATTAACAACGCCGAGTACGCCGGCAAAATGATCGGCGTGGCTGTGGGTATGAATGACTGCCACCACGGGACGCTCACCCAATTGCTCATTGGCTAGTTTGAGGCCGGCGCCAGAGGATTCAGAGGATGTCAGTGGGTCAATAATAATCCAGCCCGTCTCGCCACGAATCAGGGTCATGTTGGCGATATCGAACGATCGAATCTGGTAGATACCGTCGACGACTTCAAACAGTCCATGATGCTGGGCGTTAAGTTGCGCCATGCGCCACAGGGACGGGTTTACCGTGTCGGGGGCCGCGTCATCAAGAAACTTGGTATGCTCAAGGTCATAAACCGCACGCTTGGCCCGTTCATGTTTGATGGTCATCGGGTTTAACGTGGCGATAAAGCCGCGACTGGCGTCTGCAAAGCTCTGCCGGTCTTCGAAGTCGAGTTGCTCATAGACCGCCTCATTGCGTATGCGGGTATGATCGCTGGCGGCCTTGGCTTGCTGCTGGTCCTGGGGTAACGGTGCGTAGGTCATTAGAGCGACTTCTCATTGTTAGTGGTGTTGTTAGCATAGCGAGTTCTGTCTGGTAGGCAAATACCCCGGGTAGGGGAAATATCCGTCGGGTAGTGCTACCGTGGCAATGATTTAGCTCATCATCGTTGGATATTCGTACCTGTGTCATACCTGAGCCTGCTGGCCGATACCTTTACCGTCACCGGACCCATTTTTGTTTTGGTGTTGCTGGGTATGGCCTTGATGCGACTGGGCTTTATTGATGACCACTTTGTGACGACATCCTCTGCGCTGGTGTTCTCCTTGTGTTTGCCGGTGTTGTTATTTACCACGGTCAGCAGTATCGACATGGCGGAGACGCTTGAGCCGGGTATCTTATTGTTCAGCGTATTAGTCACTGTTTTGACGTTTGCTATCAGCTGGCTGGTGGCCATCGGGTTGGTACAGCCCCGAGATGATCGTGGGGTGTTTGTGCAAGCAAGCTTTCGCAGCAACCTGGGGGTTGTTGGCCTGGCCTTGTGCGCTAATGCTTACGGCGTTCAGGGTCTGGCGCTGGCATCGTTACTGACTGCGACGATGACGATCATCTACAACATATTGAGCGTGGTGGTGCTGGCCTACTACAACCCGCACCGGGTGATTTCCTGGGGAAGTGTGTTAAAGGATATTGCCACCAATCCGCTGATTGTCGCCATTGTTTTGGCCTTGCTGGTCAACACCGGGCAGGTACCGCTGCCCGCATTCCTGCTCAGTACGGGCGCTTATCTGGGCGGTCTGGCCTTACCGTTGGCGTTGCTAGGGACCGGCGCGAGTATGAACCTCAAGGCGCTACGGCACTCCTCCACGGTCACCATGCTGTGTTTGATGCTAAAGACGGCGGTACTACCCCTGACGGCGACTTGGCTGGCGTGGTTGCTGGGATACAGGCAGATGGAGTTGGGGGTGTTGTTCCTTCTGTTCATGAGCCCGACGGCGACGGCCAGCTTCATTATGGTGAAATCTATGGGAGGCAATCAGGCCCTAGCGGCAAACTTGATCATGACGACCACGTTGGTGTCACTGCTAACCGCGAGTCTAGGACTGTTTGGGCTACAATTACTTGGTTTAGCATAACATGGTGATCTATATGGCCATGGGCGGCGAGTCAGGTGACATTTGACCTTGATATTTGTATGGTTGATCTTGTTCGGTGTTCAGGTAAGACTGCGCAGGTCGAAAATGCCTTACCCACCGTTTCCTTACGATTTTAGTGATTAACATTTTAGCGATTAACAACAGGAGTAGACCAATGACAGTCAAAGTAGGCGATAAGATCCCAGATGCGACCATGAAAATGATGGGCGAGAAGGGCCCACAAGATGTTTCAACGAGCGACTTGTTCGCTGGTAAGAAAGTTGTCTTGTTTGCTGTACCTGGCGCATTTACGCCGACCTGTAGCGCTGCACACTTGCCAGGTTTCGTGGTCAATGCGGACAAGATCAAGGCCAAGGGCGTTGATGCGATTGTCTGTGTTTCGGTCAACGATGCGTTTGTGATGGACGCCTGGGCGAAAGATAAGAATGCCGAGGAAATCATTATGGTGGGCGATGGTAATGGCGATTTCACTGAGGCTATGGGCTTAGTCCTAGATGGTTCAGGTTTCGGTCTGGGAAAACGTTCGCAGCGTTATGCCATGATCGCTGAAGACGGTGTGATCACGACACTGAACGTTGAACAAGGCCCAGCTTTTGAGTTGAGTTCTGCCGAGAAAATTCTCGAGGCGCTCTAACTTCGCTGGATTGTGACGACTGACGATCATGCCCATATTGACTTTGTCGTGTGGGCATTTTTTTGTCTAGCCTATAACTAAGACCTGGCGTTAAGAATGAGAGCTAAGAACGCGCACCCATGAGCGCCTCGCCAATCTCGTGATCCGCAGACTCGACCGCCGCGCGTAGACGCTGTCTGGCACGGAACATGATCCTGTCGAAATGCGCGTTGCTCAATGCCAGCGCCTCACACAAGCTCTGCTTGCTCTCCTCCGCGAAGTAGGCGCGCCACAGGACCTCGCGGTCGCGCTCGACAGGCAAGCGCTCTAATAGATTCAGAGTCAAGCGTCGTTGTTCTGCATTTAACAAGCTCTGCTCGGCGTCGTCACGGGTGTCTGCTGGATCGTCGATGGCCTCCAGCGTGACTTGCTGATTGCCAGGCTGGCGCAGCCAGCTAAAGTAGGAATAACGAGCGGTTTGATGCACGAATCGAGCGAGATAGCGTGGTTCGTCGATGCCTCGCGAACGCAGGCGTAGCAGCAGCGTCAGCATAACATCGTGGGTGATATCCTCAGCTTTGACAGGATCGCGGGTGTAGGCGATCAACTGGCGCCTAACCGCAGGGTAATAACGCTGGCAAAAAATCTCCTCCATGGTTTTGTCGCCACATAGGATGCCCCTTGCTAACTGCTCGGCGTCATCATGGATATCTGCTTGTCGGTTGACGTGGCTGTTCTTGTTGATGCTCGTCTTAATGCTGTCTTTAACAGAGGCTTGTTGCTTCAAAGGTATCGCGAGCATAAGCAAATTGTCCTGTGGTGAATCGAGGCATTGTGGTTATTAGTTATACAACACAGGCTGGCGTAAACAATCGACCATTAGTTTAGGTGCGCGCGAGCACACCTAAACTAATGGATGAATATAGAGAAAGAATCGGTTCTGTGAGAGTCAATTCAAGCGAGCTGCGGCGAGATACATCACTCAAAACTCACGCCTCACAGGATATCACCAAGGGCTTTGTCGATATTCTGTGGTCTAGAGCAAATGTTCGGTGAGTGCGTAACGGTCACCGTTTTGTTCCACAAAGTCGCGAATGATGTGCCAGGCCTCGTCGGCCGAGTCAACGAACTGTATGAGCTGCCGGTCTGCGTCGCTGATCATGCCTTCTTCCACCAGCAGGTCGAAGTTCAGCAGGCGTTCCCAATATTGGCGGTCGAAGGCAATGATTGGTAATGCTTCAATCTTGCCAGTTTGGACCAGCGTTAGGGCGTCGAAGAGTTCATCTAGAGTGCCAAAACCGCCGGGGAAAATGATCAAAGCCTGGGCGCGCATCAGGAAGTGCATCTTGCGCACGGCAAAATAATGAAACTGAAAGCACAGTGCCGGAGTAATGTAGGCATTGGGCTTTTGCTCAGCAGGCAAGGTGATGTTTAAGCCGATGGATTCTCCGCCGGCATCGCTTGCGCCACGATTGGCGGCTTCCATAATGCCCGGCCCACCGCCGGTGACGATGTGCAGGCGAGGCAGGTTATGTGAACAGGATTCACGCGTGATTTTCTCGGCAAGTGCGCGCGCCTCGCGATAGTAACGCGTTCTTTGCTGTTGCTTCTCTGCCTGACGCCTGGCTTGCAGTAACGTCGTGTCATTGGGATGCAGTTTTAAGCGCTCCAAGACGGCCTGCATATGCTTATCGGCCTGCTCTGGTGACGGTATGCGGGCACTGCCGAACATCACTATCGTATGATGTATGTTGTGCTCGCGCAGTGTGATTTCTGGTTTGGATAGCTCCAACAGCAAGCGCACGCCGCGCATCTCGTCGGTCTGGATAAAGTCATCGTCGGCATACGCCAGTTGATAGGCTGTCGATCGCGACTGAGGTGTTGTCAGGGCTGTGTCGCGATGGCGTTTGACGTCCTCGGCAGCGCTCGGAAATGGCGTCTTAAGGGATTGAGGGTCGTCCATGCTGGTCTCCTGGGCAATAGGTAAAGTGCTAGGCACTACTCTAGAAGGTCCGCTAGGAGATGCCTTCTTCTGGCCTGTTGGCAAATATTGCGAGCGCTTTCTCAAGCCGTAGCAACAGTGTTTGGGCGCGCTTTATATCGTCGTCGTCGATGCCCTGAGTGACGTCAAGTCGCGCGTTCAAAGCGCTGATTTCTGCTGCGACTTTGGTTTGTGCCGCTTCCATGGCTTGCGCGCGGTTGGCCTTTTCGAAGGCAACGTCCTCGGCGACAGTCTGCTTGCGGGCAGCCTTTGTGGGCAACTCGTGAGGAATTTGCGGGCTGTCATTCGAGACGCTAATGTGGCGCGCCGTTGTGGGTGAAACAATGTCGATACCATGGCCGTGCAGGCTGTCCAGCACGCAGGCATTCAGGCGCGAGCGGCATGTTAGCAGTGTTTTGACTTCCTGCAGCAGACCACTGACGCGATAACTGACTGAAAAATCATTGAGACCGAGAATATGCACATAAGGATCATCGAGCCCTGCGGCGTGAGCAGCAGCCAGTAATAGTGGCTCGACGCGGGTGTGATGTACGTCATATCCCAGGGATAAGTTGGTGCTGACGATGACGCCGGTACCGCGTGCGACTGTGATGGGCGACAGGATAAGCACGCTATTGGGAATGGAAATCAGTTCACGACTCTCGGTTTGAATTTCTGTATCGAACAGGCCGCGTTCTGACACTTTGCCGAAATGCTCGCCGACAGTGACGAAGTCGCCAACATTAAAAGGCTTGGTGACTCGCAGCGTGATTGCTGCCATGAAATTGGTGACAAAAGAGGTGGATGAAAACGCGATCACTGCAGAGAACCCAAGGCCGATAATACTCAGGACCGACGTGCTGGTGCCTTCCGCAAGGGGCGCGGCGATCACCAAACAGATCACCGCGATCGTCGTCAGGATAAACAACAGGACCTGACGCGGGAATCGCGCTTCGCTGCCGAGATCTCGGTGTCGTGCCAATAGCAGATAATGTCCTAGGGCAAGGCTAAGGATTGACGCAGCCAGCGTTATCGCCAGCGGCAACCACCGTTGTAATCGTTCGGCATCGTGTAGTGATTCGATGGGCATGACCTCCGTGCTCAGAGCCTAGATACCCATAGTACCCAAGCGCTGTCGGATATGTGTGAAGAAAGTGCGAAAAAAAGGCAAAAAAAAGGGAGAGCCTTGCGGCTCTCCCTGTGTTGCTTACGTTACTACGATGTAGCTCGTGGGCCTAGAACTCGGCCCACTCACCATCGCCAGAGCCGCTGGTGCGGGCTTTTTTCGCGGGACTGCGACCTGCCGAATTGACGGTTCTTGGCGAGCTCATGGCAGCTGCGCCTGTCTGCGCCGCTGGCGCAGAACTGTCGGTCCGGAAGAACTCCATCATCGTCGCCATATGGGTGGCTTGTTCTGCCACCGCCTGGCTAGCTGCAGTCGCTTCCTCAACCAATGCCGCGTTTTGCTGGGTCATTTCATCCATCTGCGAGACCGCGGTATTAACCTGCTCGATACCAGAGGTTTGTTCCTGAGCTGCGGACGTGATGTCAGCGATCATGGCGCTGACTTCACTGACCGCTTGCTCAATCTGGCCCAGGGTCTTACCTGACTCGTTCACCAGGGTAGATCCCTCTGCGACCTTCGACTCACTGTCGCGGATCAAATCCTTGATCTGTTTCGACGCATCAGCCGAACGCTGAGCGAGGTTGCGTACCTCGCCTGCCACAACCGCAAAGCCACGACCTTGCTCACCAGCCCGTGCAGCCTCAACCGCTGCGTTCAGAGCCAGCAGGTTGGTCTGGAAGGCAATCTCTTCGATCACACCGATGATATCGGCAATTTCGCTGGAGGACTTATTGATCGCGTCCATAGCGACAATCGCTTTGCTGACCACAAGGCCACCTTCGGTTGCCTTGATTTTGGCGTTTTGGGCCAAGGTGTTAGCGCTGTTGGCATTATCTGCTGATTGCTTCACAACACTGGTCATCTCTTCCATGCTAGAGGCCGTTTCTTCCAGTGACGAGGCTTGCTCCTCAGTACGCTGGCTAAGGTCGGCATTACCCGATGCGATCTCGGAGGCGCCGGTCTTAACGCTCATGGATGAGGCGCGGATATTGGTGATCACCTCGGTCAGCTTATCAATGGTGGTATTGGTGCTGTCCTTCATCTGATCGAAAATACCTTCGTAGTCGTTATCAATTTTGTTGGTCAGATTACCATCGGACATGCTGTCCATAACATCCAGCACATCCTTTAAGGCGGTGTTGACATTGCGGACCACGGAGTTGAGGCCTTTGCTCAGGTTGAGGAAGAAGCCCTTCTTGCCAGACTCTTCAACCCGCTGGGTGAAGTCGCCGAGATTAGCTGCTTCGACCAGGTTATTGATTTCGTTCTCAATAGCAACTTCACCCGTCCTATCTAGCCACTCAACCACCGTACCCAGGCGTACGCCCTCGTCGTCCTCGATGCTGCTGGCAGTAAGGACCAATGAGCGGCCACCCAAGTTAATAGGCGAGGTGTTCGTGCCCTTGAGGTTTGTCAACATACCGCGCTGTTCCGATGGTTCTTTATGTAAAGCGTCCATGCTGCCGCCCATGACCTTGTTGCCGTCGAAGTTAGGCAGGTCACGTCGAAAGTCAGTCTCGGCTTTCTTCATGAGACGATCGACCGAGCGGTTCATGTAAATCACGTTGAGATCTACGTCAGCGATCATGGTGGCGGTGCCAACATTGTCGAGCGCTTGGCGAACACGCATATTTGCATCAGCTATGGCTCGCTCCTTGATCTCTAGAGCTAGCGAATCGGTGCGGTCATTCCACTCAACCACGGTACCGACTCGGTCGCCGTCGTCACCTAAGACGGGTGTCATGGTTAGGTGGAAAGTCAAGCTAGCCAGGTTCACGTCCGTTTCAAACACGGTGGTTAAGCCCGCCAGCAGGCCGCGTTGGTGTGCGGGATTGACGTGGAATTCGTCAATACAGGTACCCTTGAGTTTACTCACCTTAAAGTTAGGCAGTATTGACTGCAGTTCACGCTCGCGACGGATGAACATGTCGCCGAGGCTTTCGTTCATATAGGTGATGTTCAGATCTTCATCGACCATCATGACATTAGCCTTACAGACTCTCAGCGCCGAGGCGACACGGGATAGGCCGGCGGCCTCCTCTTGCTGCTCTAACGCTAGTTTGAGCGCTTCGGTTGTATCATTCCACTCTAAGACGGTACCGACTCGGTCGCCGTCATCACCGAAGACGGGTGTGGCGATCAGTTGGAAGGTCAGGCCAGAGATGTTCAGGTCAGACTTGTGAATACCCTTAAGGTTAGTCAGCAAGCCGCGCTGGTGTGCGGGATCAGAATGTAACTGATTGACAGAGGTGCCGACCAGATTGGCGGCGCTAAAGTTAGGCAGTGCTGTCTGTAGCTCGCGCTCACGAGCACTCATCATTGCTTTGATGCTCTCGTTCATATAGGTGATGTTCAGATCTACATCGGCCATCATGACATTAGCGTTACAGACACTCAGCGCCTTGGATACGCGGGATAAACCGGCGGCCTCTTCTTGCTGCTCTACCTCAAATTTGAGCGCCTCGGTTCTATCATTCCACTCAACCACGGTACCGACTCGGCTGCCGTCATCAGCGAAGACAGGTGTGGCGGTCAGGTGGAAGGTCAGGCCAGCGATGTTCAGGTCAGTCTCGTAAACACCCTTAAGGTTAGCCAGCAATCCGCGCTGGTGTGCGGGATTAGCATGGAAATCATCGATACAGGTGCCGACCAGATTGGAGACTCTAAAGTTAGGCAGTGCTGTCTGTATTTCGCGCTCGCGGGCGCCCATCATTGCTGTGACGCTCTCGTTCATATAGGTGATGTTCAGATCTACATCGGCCATCATGACACTAGCGTTACAGACTCTCAGCGCCGCGGCGACGCGGGATAAGCCGGCGGCCTCTTCTTGCTGCTCTGTCTGAAGTTTGAGGGCTTCGGTTGTATCATTCCACTCAACGACGGTACCGACTCGGTCGCCGTCATCACTGAAGACGGGTGTGGCGATCAGTTGGAAAGTTAGGCCAGAGATGTTCAGTTCAGACTTGTGAATACCCTTAAGATTAGTCAGCAATCCGCGCTGGTGTGCGGGATCGGAATGTAATTGATCGATAGAGGTTCCGACCAAGTTGGCGGCGCTAAAGTTAGGCAGTGCTGTCTGTAGCTCGCGCTCGTGAGCAGCCATCATTTCTGTGACGCTCTCGTTCAGATAGGTGATGTTCAGATCTATATCGGCCATCATGACATTAGCGTTACAGACTCTCAGCGCCGCGGCGACGCGGGATAAGCCGGCGGCCTCTTCTTGCTGCTCTGTCTGAAGTTTGAGGGCTTCGGTTGTATCATTCCACTCAACGACGGTACCGACTCGGCTGCCGTCATCACCGAAGACGGGTGTGGCGATCAGTTGGAAGGTCAGGCCAGCGATGTTCAGGTCAGTCTCGTAAACACCCTTAAGGTTCGCCAGCATTCCGCGCTGGTGTGCGGGATTAGCATGGAATGCATCGATACAGGTGCCGATCAGGCTGGAGACTCTAAAGTTAGGCAGTGCTGTCTGTAGCTCGCGCTCGCGAGCGCTCATCATTGCTTTGACACTATCGTTCATATAGGTGATGTTCAGATCTTCATCGGCCATCATGACATTGGCCTTGCAGACTCTCAGCGCCTTGGAGACGCGGGATAAGCCGTCGGCCTCCGCTTCCTTCTCTGCCTGAATTTTGAGGGCTTCGGTTGTATCATTCCACTCTACGACGGTACCGATGCTTGCGTTACTATCGCCAAAGATAGGCGTGGCGATAAGGCTAAAAGTGCGACCGCCGACAGTGATCTGGGTGTTGAATGTAGCCTTCAGGCCTTCGAACATGCCCCGTTGGTTAGCAGCAGACTTGTTGAAAATATCGACATTGGTGCCAACCAGTGATTGGGCGTTAAAGGCAGGAAGTTCCGTGCGAATGTCGTTCTCGGCGTCTTGCAAAATCGATACGGTAGCGTTGTTAACGTAGACGATATTCATTTGCGCGTCAGCGACCATAATGGAGGAGTCAGCAATCTCGAGTGCTTGTAGAAGTCTTACCTGATCATTGTCAACGGTTGTCGCAGCAGGTTCATCGGTTGTCTTGCGGCTTAAGCTCGCATGCAAATTCAACATTGACAGCATCAGCGAATCGAACACACCACCGGCAGACGCTAGGCGGTCACTGATCGGCTCATCGTTGGCGAGCCGATTCACGACGTACTGAAGCCCTTTGAGTCCTGCCGATAACTGATTCATGGAGACAAACGCCAAGCCCCATGCGATTAACGTGGTGACTATCGCTGTCCCTATTGCGGCAGAGGACATGCCCCCGGTCATGGCCGATATGATAAGCGCTCCTACCCCAATGGTGGGCAATAAGGCCACCAACAGAAAGCGATACTGGATTGAAAAGTTATTCATTTGCTGCTCCATTTAGTCAAATTAATCCTGCTAAAACCTACAACCTGAAAGGCACATGCAAAGAGGCGAATTTCAGTGAGACTTGAATTGACTATAGTTCAGGGATTCAGGAGTGCCCGTCGGAATTTTAAAATTTATAGTTTATTTTTAGAGTTAATTTTGACTTCGACTACACTTTGCGTAGGGGCAGGAAATTTGGACCCGCCTTGATACTCTTACAAGGATGGAAGGATGAGTAATTCGACATTGATGTTTGCATCAAAACTGGTGGTCGCCTCGTTGGTATATTGCGGCTTGTATCTGCTGGCTATTAACAGTTTTGAGCGTCTCGGCAGCGCGACACTGCTGGTGATGGGCTTTGGCTTCTTGCTATTTTCGGTTGCCAACGGTCTTTCCATGCTGATGTTTATGCCGACAGGCAAGCCAGACTTGGCAGCCCCGGCAGATGCAGACTTGGTGTCGTGGGCTGGCAAAGTGAGCCAGATTGATCCCATTACCTCATCATTGGCGTCAGGTGTTGGGTCATTTACCGCACAATCACAGAACTTTGGCGCCAGTCATGGCGGAGCGAGCCAGGTGACGGCCAAGTGCCAGGAGCTGGACGCCAATCACCGATCTCTCGAATCCGATGCCCATAAAGCCAGGGAGTTGGTGGGCAATACGTCACAACTTGCGCGTAAGGGCCAGTCAACAATGCTCGAAACACGCCAGTCCATGGAAGAATTATCACAAAGCGTCGATGCGGCGGAAACCTCTATCATCAAGGTGGCAGCAGACAGTGAAAATATTGGCGGTATCCTTGAGGTCATTCGTGGCATCGCCGATCAGACAAACCTGCTGGCATTGAACGCTGCTATTGAAGCGGCTCGGGCTGGCGAACAGGGTCGAGGCTTTGCTGTTGTGGCCGACGAAGTGCGCACCTTGGCACAACGCACCCAGGAGGCTACGGGTGAAATTAACGAAATGGTCACTGCGCTGCAGTCAGGTGCAAATATGGCGACTGGTGTCATGAAACGTGGTCGCCAGCTCACAGGTTCCACGGTTGATCAGCTCGAGCGGTCTTTGAGTACTATTGGTACTATTAATGACTCTGTGGGTGAAATACAGCAGATCAGCGAAAAAATATTGCTTGCCAGTCGTGATCAATCCGTAGTGACGAGGGCTTTGCTGGATGATGTGCAGAATCTCAGTCAGGTTGATGCTAGGGCAGGGCAACTCAAGCAGGCAGGTGAGGCGCTGGTGAGCATCAATCAGCAATCTATCGACGCCTTGCGTAGGCTAACAGGAGGCTAATTTCCCCGCACTACCTTACTACAGCGGCGCGCTAGTGCATGTCCTGTAGCGTTGAAGTCCCCGATCAGTCATGTATGCTTGCCAATTTAATGGTGCGGCAGGATTGCTTCTGTCTGACGACTATGTATTTTAGGAAAAGTGTATGACTTACCAATGTTTTGATGTTTCGATCGAGGCAGATATTGCCCACATCCAGCTCAGTCGCCCCGAGAAGCGAAACAGTATGACACCGGAATTCTGGGATGAATTACCACAGATCGTCGCAGACATTGATGACAACTCTCGAGCAAGAGTCATTGTGATCTCTTCTACCGGGCCGCACTTTTCGGCAGGTCTGGATCTCAATAGTTTCATTACCGGTGGCGATGAGGCGAAGCAGGCTGACCCTGACCATAAGCTCACCCGCGGCGAGAGCTTTTATCGCACGGTTAAGCGCATGCAGTATACCTTCAGTTGTCTTGAAGACTGCCGGTTGCCGGTATTGGTGGCGATTCAAGGGGGCTGTATTGGCGGCGGTATGGACTTTGTTACCGCCTGCGATATTCGCTATGCAACAGCTGATGCCTTTTTCACTGTTTATGAGGTCAAGATTGGCATGACTGCTGATGTGGGTACGTTTCCGCGACTGGTGAAGCTGATTCCCGAAGGTATCGTGCGCGAGCTAGCGTATACCGGACGTCGCATGTCAGCAGCAGAGGCGCATCAGGCTGGTCTCGTGAATAAGGTGTTTGATGATCACGAGAGGCTGCTGAAAGCGGTGATGGAGGTGGCAACGGAGATCGCCGCTAACGCGCCTCTGGCAGTCTATGGCTCGAAACGAATGATCAATTATGCGCGGGACCATTCGACGGCAGACAGTCTAGATTATGTGAGTATCTGGAACGCCAGCTTTCTGCAACCTGCAGAGATGACCGAGGCGATCACGGCCAATAGCGAGAAGCGCCCTGGTAAGTTTGCCAGCCTACCCAAGAAGGGCCGCTAAGCGTGGCCGTGGGTAGCTGGGAGCCAGCAAAGACGCACAACACACTCGACTTGCCGGCATTGTTGGCATGCATAACGCAGAGCGAGGCAGGGGCTCCAGGCCCATTGGGGGCGAGCCTGACGGAAGCTCAACAGCAAGGGGGCGTGCATTGGATGAAGCAGGCAGCCGCTTATTGGCAGGCCGCGGATGTCTTGGGTGATGAGGACCTGCAACGCATGATCAGGTTTTTTACGCTGGCTGAGATGCAGCTGCCAGGCTGGGACGCGGGTAAGTTATCACCCGTGATCTATCTGGTGCGAATGCTCAAACAACGCGGTACGTTCGCCCCAGAACTGCGCCAGTGGATTAAGGCGAATACCGATAACCGCTATCTGCCCAATGGCGCCCTTGTGTAAATCCCGTATAATGCCCGCTTTTAGACACGGAAACAGCACATGGCAATGGCGGAACGCAAAGCGCAAGTTGATCGCAATACCCTGGAAACTCAGATTAGCGTCGCTATCAATCTCGATGGTACTGGCGAGGTAAGCTTTGATACGGGCATACCCTTTCTCGAGCATATGCTCGATCAAATCGCTCGCCACGGTTTAATTGACCTGCAGGTAAAAGCCAAGGGTGATTTACACATTGATGCCCATCACACGGTGGAGGACGTCGGGATCACGTTGGGGCAGGCCTTCGCTCAGGCATTAAGCGACAAGCGTGGTATTCGCCGTTATGGGCACGCCTATGTGCCGCTTGATGAGGCGCTGTCACGGGTTGTTATTGATTTCTCTGGTCGCCCAGGGCTGGAATATGGCGTCGAATTTACTCGTGCGAGTGTCGGTAACTTTGATGTAGATCTGTTTCGTGAGTTCTTTCATGGTTTTGTTAACCATGCCCAGGTGACGTTGCATATCGATAATTTGCGCGGTCAAAACACCCATCACCAGATTGAAACCATTTTTAAGGCCTTCGGCCGTGCTTTGCGTATGGCGCTGGAGCAAGACCCGCGGATGGGCGATAACGTGCCTTCCACTAAGGGATCTTTGTAATGCAGATTATTCCAGCCATTGATTTCAAGGACGGCAAGGTCGTTAATCTCAAGCAGGGTCGTCTGGATCAATCCACGACCTATTCAGATGATCCTATTGGTATGGCAGCACACTGGGTTAGTCAGGGCGCTGAACGCTTGCACCTGGTTGATCTGGACGGCGCTTTTCAAGGCTATCCGGTGAATCAGATGGCTATTGCGACCATTGCTGCTAACCACCCGGAACTTGTGATTCAGCTCGGCGGGGGTATTCGTAGCGCCGAGGTGATTGAGTCTTATCTGAAGGCCGGGGTCAACTACGTAATCATTGGCACCCAGGCGGTAGATGAGCCGGAGTTTGTCGGCGCTATGTGTCAGGAGTTCCCCGGACATATTATGGTGGGTCTGGATGGTTTGCATGGCATGGTCGCTAAGAATGGCTGGAAGGACGTCACCGAGATCTCCGTCAAGAGTCTCGCGGTATTGTTTGAAAGCGATGGCATTGAAGCGATTGTCTACACGGACATTGGTAAGGACGGCATGATGGGCGGCGTCAACCTCAATGCTACCCGTGATCTGGCCGAGTCTGTCTCTATGCCCGTCATCGCGTCAGGTGGT
>JBLHRT010000023.1:0-16903 GCA_047626255.1 Candidatus Azotimanducaceae bacterium | reverse complement strand
TGTGCTTTGAAAAGAAGCCATATGTCTTCCAATCCAAGCAGCTGACAGGCTTAGGTGCGCTGAGCCCTTAGCAATGACAACATCAATGGCAGGGAACGCTGGGGCAACGTCCGACCAGCGTTACTTGGGCTGCAACTCAACAAACCCTGCTCGATTCGGCATCACCACCTGCGGCAAGCTTTGCTGGTCAAGCCGCGTGTCAGCTTCAACGATCTGATTGAGGTGCAGCACATACGCCACCACCGCATAGACCTCATCAACATGTAGCACCTTCTCCTGACCATAAGGCATGGCACGAGCGATGTAGTCATACAAGGTTGTGGCATAGGGCCAATAGCTACCGACTGTCTTCTGCGGTGAAGGGGTCGCAAGACTACCCTGACCACCCACCAACGCATTACCGGGCTGGGCGCCATCAACACCGTGGCAGGCAGCACAGCGCGCGGCATAGATTTGCTTGCCTTGCCGTGCTGAACCGCTGCCAACAGGCAACCCTTCGCCATCGCGAGAAACGATCGTATTTTGATACGTCACAACAGGCTGCCCCCGCCGAGGCTCGTGCGCGAGTGATAGCGAAGCGTTCAGTCCACCTGCCAAGGCATCCCGCGTCGAATCGGCGCTCTCAACACTCTCAACGCTCTCTACAAAGAGCGGCGACAACAACCCGGTCACCAGCACCAACCGTAAGATGGTCGTTGAAGGATTAAACATAGACATTCTTCACCTCGCCAGCGGCGTTAACCTGCCAACTCTGAATACCGTTGTAATGATAAAAACCCATCGGTGAGTAACGCGCCAGCGCAGCATCACGCGAGGGCTGGAGATGACCCTGATCATCCAAGGCCCGACTCTGCAAGATCGCCGGCGCGCCTTGCCAACGCCAAGGCAGGCGAAACCGCGTCAGGCGCAGCGGCCCAGGCTCAGACTGTAACTGTGCCGTCACCCAACTACGCCCTGCATCGGCGCTCACCTCAACCTTAGAAATACTGCCGTGACCAGACCAGGCAAGACCCGATATCTCCACCACGCCTTGCCGCGGCAAGGTCATACGACCCGACGGCGTGGTGATCAGCGATTTTACGGCCATACGCAGGGAAAACATTTCGGCGCGGCCATCTTCCAACAGATCGGTGTATTTACTGGTTTCTTCCCGCGTATAGGCCGGCTCTGCTTGGAGCTTGATCGCGGTCAGCCACTTGATGCTGACATTACCCTCACAACCCGGCACAAACAGGCGCATAGGAAACCCTTGGGATGGACGCAGCGGTTCGCCGTTCTGGTACAACGCCACCATGACGTTATCCAGCGCAATATTCAGGGGAACACTGCGGGTGTTCGCCGAAGCATCAGCACCCTCAGCGACCAACCACTTAGCACGCGGCTTGATCCCCGCCTCTGCCAGTAAATAATGTAACGGCACCCCCGTCCACTCAGCACCAGACACAAGTCCATTAAGCGCACCCGCCGTCGCATCCTGGGCATCAGGCAACGTATTTCGATAGCTGTTGCCCGAGCACTCAAGAAAATACATATGAGTCTCGAGGGGGTATGCGAGCAGATCCTCATAGGAAAATCGCAGCGGCTGGTGAACATCACCATAGATGGTCAGCGTATGCATCCCAGGGTCGATCTGCGGAATGCCACTGTGGTGTCGCTCGAAGTGCAGACTGTTCGGTGTAACCGTACCATTGAGTAGCTGCAACGGCGTAGATGACGCGCCTGCCCCAGGCCCTTGTGGGTGTGCACCAATACCTTCGCGACGCGCAGGTGCAAAGGGCGACGGCTGGCCATAGTCGCCCATTGGCGCACCTAATGACGTAGCACTCGTGCCATCATCCGCCAGCAAAGGCACCACCAAAGTGCCGGCCACCACTGCCGTACCTGCTTTTAGAAAGCCCCGCCGGTCAACTGTTCTGTGTGTCATCTGACTTACACCCTCACATGTCGAGAGGGTAGTTTACCCGATTCTTAATACAAGGTATGGGTTGAACTGACATTGTAAAAACGTGTTTTTTGCGCGTACTAGCCCAAAACTTCAATCTGCTTGGGCCTAATTATCCGGATATGTGTTTGATAATAATATTTGTCAGTACGTATACCCCGCTCGAAAAACCAAATCTTGACTTGTTTAGCTGTGCCGTTAACTTGAACTTTCTTGCCTAAGTAATACTCTTGAGCGGTTACCCCATACTGTTGTTCAATATGGCTAGCGACTTTTGGTGACAGGGCTATTGTGATGCATCGTCTATCTCGGTAATCCAATTCAGTATTGAGATACACGATTTCACCAGGTTTCGCTGCAGCCTTGATGGTAAACGAAAAGTTACCTGTGACGCCGTATGGCGCAGCTTCTGCAGCTTGTTCTATTACCCGCATCGTATCCGCTGTCGCTAAGAGAGTATCTGTTGTCACCAATACTGAGTCTGTCGACGCACACCCTGATAGAAAAAGAGCCAGAACAATAAATATATTCTTCATTCATACACCTCATTTTTTAAAGGTTTTGAGCAACCTGCTCAACTAAGCCACATTCTTCGTCATTTTTTCGGCTGCCAAATCGAGCGACTAGCTAACTTTCACCATCAATCTACTATAGTTTTGACCACCAAACAGTAGACCATAGCGATGCTGTTAGGCGTAGTGATTCAAATCAATGCTAGATCATGTAAGAACCCGAATCACCGCCAGAGATTGATGACTTTCTAAGCAGAGATAGATTACATGTACGCAGCATAAACCGACCGATCCCTCCGACCCTCCTCTGGGTCACATTAACCACTGTATATGTATGATTATATGTGCATAGACTATCAACACAGTCATGTCATCAGTCAAAAGGCAAATATCATGCAAACCTATAGAGACACCTTCACCGTAAAGCGTCTCTGGTAAATTCTTGGGATCAGTATGCTGCTGTTGTTCGCGGCCCTACTGCTCGTTGGGCGCGAGATCTATCAGCAAGCACCGCCGATTCCCGCCAGTTTTGAAACGCCCGCCGGTGATGTTGTCTTTACTCGCCAGGATATCGAATTGGGCCAGAATGTCTGGCAGTCTCTGCGAGGCATGCAACAAGGCTCTATTTGGGGGCATGGCGGTTAGCTCGCGCCGGACTGGACCGCTGATTGGCTGCATCGTGAAGCGCTTGCATTGCTGCACCTGATATCGAGCAATCATTCACTGCCGTCAGACCTTGAAGAATCAGACGCTATCAACCAAGTTCTGTTGCGACTCGAGACCAGGGAGAATACTTACGACCCTTTAACCGAAGTTGTCACCGTTACCAACGATCGCGCTCAGGCCATCAGGCAGGTCAGCGCCCACTACGAAAGTTTGTTTCGTGGCGGTATTGACGGCGACCAGCGTTATCTAAATTTACGCCGAGATTATGCCTTCCCTCTACACCAAACCGTCAGCAAGGAAAGAACAAAAGTCTTAAGTGCCTTCTTCTGGAGCGCATGGAGCGCAGTGACCAATCGGCCGGGTAATGACATTAGCTACACCAGCAACTGGCCCCATGATCCACTGGTTGGCAATACCCCCGGCGCATCCGTATTGATGTGGAGCCTGGTGTCGATATTTTTACTGCTGGGCGGGATAGGTTGGCTCGTCTGGTGTTACGCACGCCAATACGATAATTGGCGCGCAGACATGGAACCCGAGGGCGGATTTGCGGAAGTCGATTCAATGTCCAGCACGACAATCACACCGTCTATGCGCGCCACGGCTAAATACTTCTGGGTGGTGACACTATTGTTCTTAGTGCAGGTCATGCTTGGCATCATCACGGCGCACTATGCCGTTGAGGGTCAGGGACTCTACGGCTTGCCATTGGTCGACTATCTGCCTTACGTGGTGACCAGAACCTGGCACACGCAACTCTCCGTCCTGTGGATAGCCACAGCGTGGCTCGCGACAGGCTTGTATGTCGCGCCTTTGCTATCTGGCAAAGAACCCAAATTTCAACGCTTCGGTGTTAACTTCCTATTTATCAGCTTGCTGGTCATTGTTGCGGGCTCGTTTGCGGGTCAGTGGGCGGCGGTGCATGGTCTGATTGAAAACCTAACAGAAAATTTCTGGTTCGGACACCAAGGCTACGAGTATGTGGACTTAGGCCGCTTCTGGCAGGTCTACCTGTTTATTGGTCTGATGCTCTGGGTCGTGCTGGTGTTGCGTGGTCTCTGGCCCGCATTACAAAGTAAAACTAACAGGTCGCTGATATTTCTCGTTGCCATCTCCGCCGTCTCTATTGGGTTGCTGTATGGTGCCGGATTGATGTGGGGGCAGCATACCCATATCAGCGTTATGGAATACTGGCGTTGGTGGGTAGTACACCTGTGGGTAGAAGGTATCTTTGAAGTTTTTGCCACAGCCATCATCTCCACCCTGTTTGTGCGCATGGGACTACTGCGCGTATCGGTGGCCACCACCATGGTGTTATTCGCGACCATTATCTTCTTAGGTGGCGGGGTGCTCGGCACGTTTCACCACCTCTATTGGAGCGGCACACCCGTTGCAGTACTGGCATTGGGCGCGACATTCTCTGCCCTTGAGGTGGCGCCCCTCATGGTCGTTGGTTTCGAGGCTTACAGTCATGCCAAGATGGAAAATCTTAGGTCCTGGGAAGCGGCCTATTACTGGCCGTTTATGTTCTTCGCCGCCGTACTGTTCTGGAACCTGGTGGGCGCCGGTTTATTCGGGTTCCTGCTGAATCCCCCTATTGCTTTGTATTACATGCAGGGGCTGAATACGACAGCGAACCATAGGCACGCTGCTTTGTTTGGTGTCTACGGGATGCTGGGTATTGGCCTGATGCTGTATTGCATGCGCGGCCTGACGGATATCACACGATGGCACCAAAAGCTTTTAAAGGTTTCATTTTGGTCACTCAACATCGGCCTGGCGATGATGACCTTTCTGTCACTACTACCCCAAGGGTTATGGCAGACCTACGCTAGCGTCAAATACTATTATGCCTATGCGAGATCCGCCGAATTTATGCACAGCACCGTGATGGAAGGTCTGGTTTGGGCCAGAGTGCCAGGTGACATCGTCTTTAGCGTTGGCGTCTTTGCCCTGACCGCATTTGTATTCCTAGCTTTTACCGGTTTCCGCGATGTGGCGGTAAAGCATGTGCAAGATACACCCGCTTAACTTCGCAGATTCGAATAGAAATACCGGCTAATTCACGTACAATGCCGCTTTATCTCTGAGCGGCAACATTATGGGTACGACAGTAGGCGTTATCGGCGCCGGGCAACTCGGCACTTATCTTTGCCAGGCAGCTAGTGCCATGGGTCTGTCAACAGTGACCCTGTCATCATCTGCCGACGCGCCAGCCGTGCAGGTCGCAGATAGTGCCGTTATCGGTGAATTCGACAACCTGCAAGCGGTACGGGAACTCTGCGGGCTAGTAGACATCGTCACCTATGAGTTCGAAGATGTACCGCAGGCAACTCTCGACGAGCTCAGCAAAATAGCTAGCACCACTAGCCTACAGGTGTTTCCTGACCCATCGGTTCTGTCTCTGCTGAAAAACAAAGCCACACAAAAGACATGGTTGCGCGAGCAGGAATTTCCAACCGGCGATTTTTGCATATGCGATCAAGACACCACCGTTGAGTCGCTGACTGCCCGCTTTGGTTTACCCTTCGTGCAAAAATCCCAAACTGGCGGATTTGATGGTCGTGGCGTGCAGGTGATCAATCAAGGCGATGCGGGCAATTTCTGGCATACGGCCTCCATCGTCGAGCAGTGGGTCAACCATGAGACCGAGCTTGCCGTGATTGTTGCTAGGTCCACCTCGGGCGTCTGCGTCTCGTATCCAGTGATAGAAATGGCCTGCAGCCCTACCAACCAGGTACTTGAGGTGGCAACATCGCCAGCGGCCATTGGCGCCGATCTTGAACAGCAAGCGCGGGCGCTGGGCGAACGCATTGTCACGGCACTTGAC
This sequence comes from Candidatus Azotimanducaceae bacterium, assembly GCA_047626255.1. Taxonomy (GTDB): domain Bacteria; phylum Pseudomonadota; class Gammaproteobacteria; order Pseudomonadales; family Azotimanducaceae; genus UBA4582. Next base: position 10,953 of record JBLHRT010000023.1, on the reverse strand, counting down.
GGTGTCGGGCTATTCGCCATTGAGATGTTTCTCACCAGCGAGGGGCAAATCCTTGTGAATGAAATATCACCCCGGGTGCACAACTCCGGACATATGACGATCGAGGCCCATCACACTAGCCAGTACACGCAGCATCTACTGGCCATATCCGGCCAAACCCTCGGCGATACACAGCAAATTAACCCGGCGGCCATGAGCAATGTCCTCTATGAAGACCGTATGATCATGCTTTGCGGCTTACCGGTGAGTCGCTGGCAACATGACGATCAGACGGTTGTTCACTGGTATGGTAAAACAAAAGGCGTATTGGGCCGTAAAATGGGCCATATCACCAGTGTTGCCGACACACTCAACAGGGCCAAGGAACTTGCGTTAGCAGGCCTTGCATCACTCGATAAAAATGCGCCGGGGATTATATGACAGCACCTAAAGTCGCCATTATCATGGGCAGTGACTCTGACTACCCGACCATGTTGCCCGCGCAAGAAGTCCTGCAAGCGCTTGGGGTTGACGTAGATATTGCTATCGTCAGCGCGCATCGCATGCCGGAAAGAATGTTTAGCTTCGCTCAAAATGCAGAAGCCGAGGGTTACAACGTCATTATCGCGGGTGCTGGCGGTGCGGCACACTTACCCGGCATGGTCGCCTCGCTCACCGTATTGCCAGTGGTCGGTGTACCCGTCAGCGCAACCAAATTGCTCGGGCAAGATGCACTGTTGTCTATCGTGCAAATGCCAGCGGGCATTCCCGTCGCCACGGTCGCTATCGACAATGCCAAGAACGCCGGCATACTGGCCGCGCAGATTATCGGCGCGACAGATATCACAGTACGTGAGCGCGTACGTACCTGGCGAGCAGCTCTCACCGCCGAGGTTGAGGTACGGGCTGATAAGTTCAAGGCCAATCAAGGCAAACCACTCGATAATTAAACGCTGCGCTAGGATAAAAGCAACCAACGAGGTGAGCCCGTGATGGTGGTGCGCCATATCAAAAGTGAAGTACCTAGTGTCGCGAAACTCGGACTGCCTGATGCCCTTGAGCAGCTTATTATGGAAAAACGGGCTTGATATTGGTCGTCGGCGCAGCCGGTTCGGGTAAGTCAACAGCCCTCGCCAGCATGATCGACTTTCGTAAAAGCAATCACCTTGGTGGCGCCAGCCGTGAAAAGGCGTGAAAAGGGGTCGGGCCCATTTTTCAACCCATTTTTGACTCCGCCCCCCTCTTTCACCCGCTTTCTTGCTGCACATTGAGCTCATTTTTATTATGGTGAGTGCTTTCGTAACCTGACCACACGGAGCACGTTAATGACCCGCATAACCCAACTACTTATCTTATCGATGATCACCCTCGGAATGAGCAATACAGCCCTTGCCGATCCATTGCTGGACGCCGTATCCGGCGATCACCGTCTCGAAGAAAATGTCATGCGAGACGTCTATCGCAACCCCTATGAAACCCTATCTTTCTTTGGCATTAAGCAAGACATGACCGTCATTGAAAGCTGGCCTGGCGGCGGTTGGTATAGCGAAATTCTCGGCGCCTACCTCAAGGACAACGGCCAGCTGATTGCAGCCACTTACAACCGCAACGCTGAAACACAAAAAAGCTGGCAAGTACGCGTCAACAAAGAGTACGACGAAAAAATCGTCGCCAACAAGGCTGCCTACGGTGACATTATGGTCGTGAGCTTCTCACCCGAGACTGGTGACAAATTAGCGAGCCCCGGCAGCGTAGATGCCATTCTCGACTTCCGCAATGCACACAACTGGATTAAGTCTGACGCCGTACCTCAGGCCTGGCACAGCGCCTTGAAACCCGGAGGATTTGTCGGGATCGTTGACCATCGCATGGGTGCCGACATGCCTCTTGCTGCCGACAATGGCTATATCCATGAGCAGCAATTGGTTAACATCATGGAAAAGAATGGCTTCAAACTCGTCGCCACATCAGAGATCAACAGCAATCCCCGGGACACAAAAAATTACCCCAGTGGCGTGTGGACGTTGCCACCTACCTTGGCGCAAAAAGACGTGTTGAAGAACAAGTATCTGGCTATTGGCGAGAGTGACCGCTTGGTCATGAAATTCGAGAAGATCTAGTCGACGCCGCACACTTACCGCATTGAAGCTGTTGTCGGCGGCCTGCACTTAGGCCGTCCACAACACTATTGAGACAATCAATGTCATGCAGCATCCAGGTAACGAGAGACGGCGAGCGAGCCTCTCAAATGTCAAAATGCAGCCCTTCCTCTGCTAGATCTTCCTTTGTTAGCTCGTTATTTTGCTTATTGCGTAGTCAGTCAGCAGGTCTGAAGCATCCAACCCTGAACTTTCAAAAAGACCTTTGTAGCCGCCGAAGGCAGATACCTCGAATACAATCGGCCCCATCTCACGCGTGTCGGCGATATCGACGCACGTAAAGTCCAATTTGAAAGGGTCCTGCGCCTTTTGCGCCAGATCGATAAACGCCTGAGGCGGCGTATAGGCACCATAGGTGCCGCCCTCGCGAGTCGTGGTATGCCAAGTTGAGCCGTCACTAACCCTCGCATAGGCACCAATATAGTCACCGCCCAAGAAAACCAAACCATAGTCGCTACCCGATAGGTCCAGTTTTTTCTGCAGATAAATAATTCTTTCGCCTGACGCCAACAGCTGCTTGATACCTTCTTGCGCTGACGCTTCATCGGTCAACATCGCCATGCCGCGGGCCTTTGTACTGTAGAGCGGCTTCAAGATCACAGGGGCATTAGCCACCGCCCATTCCAGCGCCTCTTGCCGGTCTTGTGTGATGAATGTGGCCGGCATGGGGATATCATTATCGCGCAATTGGATGGTGCAACTCAGGCGGCTAATCATCTTGCGAATCATCTTCGGTGATGAAAAGAACTTGAACCCCGAACGCTCTAACAACTCCAGTAATTCGAGTTCGTCGAGCAAACTTGCCGAATACTGACGACCTAACTTTTTCAGGATGAAGCCATCAAAATCATCGAGATTGTGGCGATGATGAAAGTACCGCTGCTCGGCCAGATCGTAGCTAATCTCAGCTAACTCGAGTACAGCGCCACCGGCGCCCTTCTTCTTTAACTGTTGACTAAGAGACTCAGTCGACCAGGCACCGTGGATGCCGATAACACCTATATTCATAACACTTATCCGTAAAGAAAATAGTCTTCACGCAACTTGTATTCGTCAAGCTTGCCTTTGTTAGCAAGCACATCCTGAAGAATCAGAATCGCACGATGATACATACTTTGCGAAAAACTCTTATCGAACATGAATCTAGTTGAAGTAATCAATGAGCGAAACAGCCCCATCGCTAATCTCGCGTCGAACTGATCATCTTGATTGGCAGCAGCATACCCCGCAGCACACGCGTACATACGCCGATTCGACTCATTAAGCCGTTGTCGGATATCCTTACTAAAAAGGGGTATGCGAATATTTGAAACCAAAAAGACCGACACATCTTGTGCGTAGTCGCCATATCCAGAGCGGTGAACATCGACGAAATACATTTTTTCATCCGCCAGATGAAAAATGATGTTGTCGATATTGAAGTCACCATGAATCAACATGCCGAATGGCGCTCTCAATTGCTTTTCGAGCTTCTTTGCCGCCGCGAGTAATGAGTCGAGCTCGTCGTCCAGGGCCAGCAAGTGCGCATGCACAGACTGAATGTCACCTTTACGCTTCATCATCTGCGAGACATAGTCTACTTTGACAGGCTTGTTCTTTTTCGTTTTATCCCATTGTTTGACAAGATGACTGGTCAAAATATCCAGCGCCTTATCTAACTTACTGCGACTATTGATCAAAAGCTCAAGCATATCAATGCCATCAAGGCACTGCAGCAGGATTGTCGAATGAGACTCCCTGCTGTCGTGCCATAAAACGCCGGGCGTGAGACCTGGGAATTGTTTCTCCCAGAGGGCAAGCCCACGAATCTCTTCATCAATTTTGTCTGTCTCACCCTCTTTGTAAAATACCTGACCGCGTTCACGGTCGACAATCTTCGCCACGCGACCACCCGAGCGCGTATTCATAATAGGCTTGAACTCGACATTGCTTGACCTGATGTCAATGCCCTGACTTTCCAGTCCACGCCGCAAATAGCGAAACTGGTTGATACCCATGCTCTCACCCACATGAATATTGAGCACCGCCTCGCCAATATTCAGAAAATTGTCGCCAACACGCTCCAAGTAACGAACGATCGTTAGCAACGAAAGCATGTCATCAACCTGACGACGCTGGCGCAAGTTTGAACGTATCTTCGCATACGACGCATCGTACAGATCATCGATTGCGATCTCGTAATCACAGATTTTCTGCGCCTGATCAAGATCGTTGAGACTCAGGGCGGGGTATACAAGGTCCAGCGCCTTGAAAATCAGCGCGTAGTATCTCTTGAGCTCAAAGGGCTCAAAGCTCGCGGGGTCACTGACGTGTTGCATCTGCCTCGCAATACTCTCAAAAAAGTCCGAACATCGCTCCAAATCTGCACCAATGGAGATCAACGCTCGAAAGTAATTTACCTGGCCGTCACCCTCAGCACGTTGGTGAATATTGAAGTAGCTTTTAGTTTCCAGCGTGTTCTTCAGGTTGTCGACGTAGTCTTCTCGTGTCTTGATTTTCGCGAGTTTCGTACCCGTGGGCTTCTCGAGCATTGCGAGCGAAGCACGGGCTTGCTTTTTGACCTCAAGGATCAAAAATTGAAGGTCAATGTTGACCCCTTCGTCGATGGGCATTACGCGCTCCTATCCAGCAGCATCACTGAGGGTAACATGCCCGGGATAGAAGGTCTTGATATACGGGTAGTCCGTGCTGAGCCCCGAAACCCGACCATCTGCAGAAAATACCATCACCGCCCCGCCAGGACCCTCAAGCCCTGCGCTGAGTCGAGTGTGACAGTCAACCGTCGCATCACACTCAAAATTTAACATCCCTTCACGTATGAGCACACGCTGGCCCCGCAGAATGTTTCGATGACCATGAACGATCGCATAGATGCCAGAGCGATGCAGATGCTCTACCCCTACAGAACTAAACTTATAATCGAGCGGCCGGTACTTCGTGCGAAATGCGTTACCAATGACACCGTGATACAACTCGAACGGATCGCTAACCAACACTTCTTTGAACGACCGATTGAGCGCATCGATACCATCTTCTTCAATAATGCGCGATACCTCGTCATCTAAACCCGCATGAAGATAGATATATGAGCCCTCACGATGTGCTAGTTTCATCTTGTTGAAAAACCAGAAGTAGCGGCCTTCTGGCAAGAAAAAAAGCTCACGGAATTTCTGTGTTGCCGCATAAACCTCGCTCATGCTCAAACCAAGTTGCTCAGCCCTGGCGTCGAAATCAGCGATCTTCTCCCGAATACGCAACAATTCCTTCTCAAGCTTTGCCGGGCGCACCCAACGATCTGCCACCTTCGGGAAAGCCTGAAACCACGACTCAGCCGGATAGAGCAAGGCGCGAATGGCCTGCTCGTCCATATTCACGGATGACTGTTTTTCACCGATAAATTTGTCGTGTATTTCCTTGAGCAGCGGCACAGTCTTCTTACCCATTCGCGCAAACAAGTGATCGAGAAGAGGATCTTTGCTTTCTGCATAATAAATACCAAGGTAGGTTCGAATATCATGATTCCCGGCTAGCAGGACAATATCCGCCCCCTTGAGGTACAGCTGATGAATCGCCTCAAGTAAGCGCAGCGTACTAGGGCCTTTATCGAAGCAGTCGCCGCCAATAATAAAGCGGCCCGACCGACCTAGATCTGTTAACTCGAAATTGGCGTCTTCAGGACCCGTGATGATGATGCCTCCACCACCGACCAACGATAGGAAAAACGCATCAGCATCGGCATGGACGTCGCTTACAAAAAACACGTCGCGGCCACTCCATGTCCATGCTTTGGATTCGGTGTAGCCCTTAATAGTGTCTTGGGAGAAATCGTCTTGGTCGTTATCAGTGCCGGCCCATAGATCTCGCGCACGCGGCCATGGCTCACGCTGAGCTGGCCATCGTACAGCTGATGCTTCACTTCCCACTATGACACCGCACGTAACGTTGATTTATATAAATGATAGTCTCGTTTTACATCTACAAACAGCTATTCTTGTCTCAGTGGCTATGGCACCAGATTCAACGTCAGCATGGCGCAGGCATTGGGGCTACGCAACCACAACGCTCACTTCATCACGACAGCAATCCAATAATTTTATTAGTCTTTCGCGTATATGCTTCCACAGACGGCGTAAGCGCCACCTTCGCCACTAAACGCAAACCATAGCTTTCGGCGGGGTGGTACTTCATAACGGAGTACTGCTCGAGACTGATATCGAAGGTAAACAAATAGTGTAATGCGTCACCGATGAGGTGCTCGGCGGGAGCGACCTCATGGCTCTTAACGATGCGCGCCAGACTGCCAGTAGCCTCCTCCTCAGAGAGTTCGCGCACTAGCGTTTCATACGGCGCCTCATCGCTCTCCATCCGACCGCCGAGGAATTCAAGCTTGCCATCGTTGTCGCTACCTGGAGCCCGCTTAAGTGCCATCAGATATTGCCTAGCGGCATCACCGTCGACCCTGATGATTGCTTTGCAGACGCTATACGCCACTGTGCCTTTGCTCAACTGGGGTCTCCCTCTGGCTTTGATGACCACAACCTAACTGCGGCCCTATGAAACACACACTCAATAAAATGGTCATCGTTAACATCGGCACCATCTGACAATAACAGGCGTTATGGCGTAGGTTATCACCCTAGCGACCTATTAGCTGCGCGATGTCAGATTGCAGTTGAATCAACTCAAAGGGCTTACGGAGAAATATCGCGTCATCACCCCATCAGTGTCAGCCCTAAGAACGTATCACGCATATTGCCTAACAAATGCTCACTTGAATCGTAGATGCAGGTCTACTCCCTGCAACGCCTTTAGGTTGACGGCCAGAAACAAAAATGCCCCGAGCATCTCCATGCCCTCTTCGATCGCCGTCGCAAAACCATAAGACATAGTGTCTTCGTCCATATCCTGCGCCAAGATCTCGATGCCTAGGGCGCCACCGACAAAAAGCAGACCTGATATTAGAAACCAGATCGTCAGGCGTTTTTCTAAACGGATAAGAAAGGGAATAAAACTCAGCCCAATCACCGCCACCAACAAGGAGGCGGGCAGAACCCAACTAAAATCTATCGCTGTATGAAACGATTCATGCAGCCCCGCCACCTCATCGATCGCGAGCATGAGAAAGCCAGCCGACAATAACCGCCACTGGATTTTGAGACCATCAGTGCGCGCCTGGGCCATCAACAATGTGACGAGCGCATTATTCAACAACAAGAAGCTGGAGAACCAGGTCGGCACGTTGTTCTCTTCGTCTAGTTCAAATAGCTGGTGTAGTAACCACGGGACTTCTGATATCGAGTGCGTGTAGTAATTCAAGATACAATGGATCGTCACCAGACCCACAACCGTACCGAGCAGCAGGCGCAAATAGTTTTCTACAGGCAGTTGGATGGGAGAACCACTCAATGATAACGACCTCTCATTCGCTGATAATGACCGAAGGGATAACTATTGTAGCGACACTGCTGGCGTATTTTGCTGTATCTTTGCCAACCATAGCCAACTTCATCCGTTACGAGTAGTTAGATGTACAAGATAGTCATAGATACAGACCCTGGCATTGATGATGCACAGGCAATTGCTTTTTCCATCGCTCATCCACAAATAGCGTTATTGGGCCTGACCACCGTGTTTGGCAATGCCACGGTGGAGATCACCACGCAAAACGCACTGGCCATACTGGAAACCTTTGGGCACTCACATATTCCCGTCGCGCAAGGCGCCGCCGTCCCCTTACACCAGACTCGGCGCCCGTCGCCCGATTTTGTCCATGGCCAGGACGGCTTAGGTAACCTTAACCTACCCAAACCTGCCAATAAGCCCGCGGCCTTGAGCGCTGCCGAGTTTATTGTGCAACAGGCGAACGCTCATCCAGGGCAGATCACCGTGGTGGCCATCGGCCCACTGACTAACATCGCACTAGCCCTTCAACTAGACCCCGAATTACCCAGCAAACTGCATGAATTGGTGGTGATGGGGGGCACGGTTAGCGCACCCGGTAACGTCACGCCTTTAGCGGAGGCGAATTTTATCAGCGACCCCCACGCTGCCGATGAGGTGTTGGCGCACGACTGGCCGCTCAGCATTATCGGCTTGGACGTTACTCTCCAAACCCTCGTAACAGATACACATTTGCGCTTGATCCGCGATGGCGCAGGCATTATGGGCGAATTCCTGTGGAACAGCAGTCGCTTCTATGCAAACTTCTACACAGAGCACTTGCGGGCCGCGGGGCAGTTGCCAGCCAACGACGAATCCGCGTTCCCAATGCATGACGCCAGCGCTGTTGTTTATCTTGTTGAGCGCAACGCTTATGGCATGTGTTGTGGCAGCGCGCGGGTCATTCACGACGGCTTGGCTGTTGGCCAGTTGGCTATTGATCAAGCTAGCCCGGCACATCGGGCGCCAGGGTGGCAAAACCGACCTACGGTACAGGCGGCGATGCAGGTCGACGCAGCTCGCACGATCGACACGTTTGTCGACACACTCATTAACAATCCGGCATCAATACCGGCGGACTAATCAGGAACTCCTTGGACCTATGGCAAAGCTCTATTTTTACTATTCGACGATGAATGCGGGTAAATCAACAACCCTGCTGCAATCAAGTTTTAACTACCGCGAACGTGGCATGGAGACCCTGTTGCTCACGGCGGCGATTGATGATCGCTTCGGCAAGGGCAAAATCAGCTCCCGCATTGGCCTATCGCAGGATGCCGATCTATTCACTGCCAATGATGATTTGTTCGCCCACATAGCTCAACAGCACGCGGTTAAAGCCATCAATTGCGTCTTGGTTGATGAGTCGCAGTTTCTCACCAAGGAGCAGGTATGGCAGTTATCCGAAGTCTGCGATCAACTGAGGATCCCCGTGCTTTGCTACGGTATTCGCACCGATTTCCAGGGCCAGTTGTTCGTCGGCAGCCAGTGGCTGCTCGCATGGGCAGATATCCTTGAGGAGCTCAAGACGATCTGCTTCTGCGGCACCAAGGCCAACATGGTGGTTCGCGTCGACGCCGACGGCAAAGCGATACAACAAGGCTCGCAAGTCGAGATCGGCGGCAACGACCGCTATGAATCACTCTGCCGCAAACACTTCAAGGAAGCCTACGCGTAAGATCGGGCTTTGGAGTCATCGGTACTGCCGACATGCTGCCGCCGCCCCGTTGTATCACAGGAGCCGCGTCAGGATTGATTAATATTCTACTGGCCTGGCCTATGAATCCAAAATTGCCGCTATGTCGTTGAACCTGCAGCCGAATACCGCCGATAGACAATTCCTGAAACTCAGCCGGTACGGCTTTCACCTCACCATTTTCAAGCAGAGCGCTCACCTCGCTCGCTTCCAACACCCCATCAACACTCGCTTGCAAACTAAACCTCTGCCATCGATTTTCGACAAAAGTAAAAAGAGTACCGCTAAAGCCAGGTCTGCCTGGCAGAGGATGCAGCAGCGCGTAGTCGTCACCATCACCATTAAGATCTACTTCAATGAGATAGGCCTTGCCTGCCGGATAAAAAGGCATTTGACTGATCAGTTCGCGAACCTCATCAGGTACACGCAATTCGACCGGGCGATAGACCACATTGTCCCAGATGCTCTGTTGCGGCGCGCCAGCCAATGACTCGTACGACGCCAATTGCTGGTCCATTAGGGCAATAACCGATTGATCACCAGCATATTTTTCTCTGAGAGATTTGATAGCCAGATGGCCGGGCCTTGCCAATTGTCGCAAAGAGCGAAAGTCGAAGTCATCGATAGCGACGGCACCGCTGTCCAGACGAGCTAACTGACTCGACGTAGACAACTTACGAAAGTCCAATGCCGGGGACGCCGCGAGCATAAGGATAGCAATGAGGCAAACCCCCATCACTGTATTAACTTGCGCCAGGCCATGCCGCCAGCGATGGCGCTTGAATAGCACCTGCGCGGCGTAGCCCACGGCGAAGCCTGTGAGTATCAAGGTCGCGACGATCGCCCAACATCGCTGCACTGTTAACCCGTACTGCGCAACACGTTGGTAGATACCCACCATCGCGATACTCGCCAGTACCGGCAGTGCCAGCATGCCTAAGCGAAGCGCGATATCAAGACTCACCGGGTAGGGCGAGCCCTGCGCATCATCCTGATAGACAGCATTGGTCATAAACAGTACGCCGGCCAGCAGCCAGAGCACAAGTCCCGTGCCACTGCCGGTACGCCAGACCGCCGACAGCCCCGTGAATGGCAGGCTCGCGATAAACACCACAGTCACCGCAACGACCAGCGGCAACAGCAGTGTTAACAGGCCTTTGAGCAATTCGGTGATGCTGGCAATAACCGCATCAAGGCGCCTGAACGTCAACAGACCCAGACCGAAGGTGATACCAAATAGCGGGAAGTTAAACCAGGCGTGACGCAACAGCCACTCGATCATGTCGATACCAATGACCTTGAACAACTGCGCCGTAAGGAACATGACCAACGCCAGCAAACCGGTCATCGCGGCCGCCAGCGCGGGGATCAAGAAGCTACGCCAGGATTGGCGGAACAAGGTTGGATAATGGTAAGGCAGGCCCTGCATGTTAGGTTTGAGGTAGGCCGACAGATGAAACAGGCCGAGCACCAGAATAACGGCGCCGCTGGCCACCAGGCCTTGAAACCGAATCTCATTAATCGGCTCAGCCTGGCTACCCAGATAAGCGCCCAGCAGAGCAATGACACCACCAATAACGGCTAGACGCTGCAGCAGCGCTTTGATAAAGCCATTTTCTGCCAGCAGCATAAACAGCACCGGCACACTAGATATCACGGCAACCAACGGCACCGATACAA
>JBLHRT010000022.1:0-17244 GCA_047626255.1 Candidatus Azotimanducaceae bacterium | reverse complement strand
GTGTTTATTACGAATCCTATGCCCGCCAACACAGAGGTTTTCGCAAACGATATCGATGGGGTCGGCTCCGGGCCGCTGCTTTTCACAGACGGCCCTGCTGTCAGCGGGCTCAGCTACGCGATAAACAACCTCGCCAGCACAACCGATAATATTTCTTTCTCTAATGACAACGGCGCTTCATTTCTCTATACGCCGATACCGAGCGATGACGGCTATGACAGTGCTGTAACAGATATCAAGGTAACCTTTAGCGGACTGTTTAAAGCGTCAAGCGGGGAGCCCCACCCGAGCTTCAGCATCAATTTCAGGGTTAGAGTGCAATAGGCGTGGCAAACGACGCATAGTCAACATGACGGCAGCACTGGCATTCCGGTTTATGGGTCATTAAGACATTCACCGAGGTATTTCCGGGCTAGTTGGCTGGCCTTCGTTGAATATATCGCGGTACCGTTGCGGCCTCATGCATCCGTCCAATACGCGGCCATAGCACGGCGAATTACCGATGGTTTGATCTATGCGGCTTGTTGCATTAGGCCAGCGGACGGCAATCGACGCTAGAAAACCTCCTGACGACGTCCTGACGAGTGTTTTGATAAGGATTGCGCATCGGTTACGTGTTTGTTTTTATTGGTGCGCCCGACAGGAATCGAACCTGTAACCCCCGGCTTAGAAGGCCGGTGCTCTATCCGATTGAGCTACGGGCGCTAAACCCTTCGACCTGGCTGACACTAGATCTTGAAAAATGGTCGGGGTAGAGAGATTCGAACTCCCGACATCCTGCTCCCAAAGCAGGCGCGCTACCAGACTGCGCTATACCCCGATATTCTTGCTATACAACCCTTTGTAACAAAGGACCTTGCTGAACCAGTACAACCTGGTTCGAAGCATTGACTTGAAAACTAGCACATGGCCATGGACATCATGTCAATCTCGTGAGCGTCGAGCCTTGCCAGTTGGCTCACTCTACCTCGCGAGAGGGCGCATTCTACTGAACCATGTACAGGCTCGTCAAACACGAAAATGGATTCTCGGCAGTTTTTTATGAATAATGTCTCCGATATGTCGAAAATTCACCGATGGAACCCTATTTTATGTCCGCAAACCCTCGCACTTTGTTTATATCTGATCTGCACCTAGACCCCGCCAGGCCTGATATACAGCAGGCTTTTCTCGAATTTCTGAGTCACCAGGCGACACATTGCCAGGCGTTATACATTCTCGGCGATTTTTTTGAGGTCTGGCTGGGTGATGATAACGTCAATGCCTTTAATGCCACCATCATTGATGCCCTCAAAGACCTGACCGTGCCTATCTTTCTGATGCACGGCAATCGTGACTTCCTGTTGGGCGAGCAATTCTGCGCCAGTATCGGCGCCACACTACTCGATGACCCCATCGTCATCGACCTACATGGCACCCCTACCCTACTGATGCATGGTGACAGTCTGTGCACCGGGGATAGCCAATATATGCAGGTACGTACCATGTTGCGCAGCTCCGCCTTCCAGGCTGATTTTCTCAGCAAGACCCTGGCTGAGCGCGCGGCCTTTGCCGACAACGCCCGCCAGCAGAGTCAGGCCCATACACAGCAGCATACGCAAGCTGCTGCGGTCGAGGGCAATAGCACCGATATCATGGATGTCACTGAATCAGAGGTCGTACGGATGATGGCCGAATCTGGCGTGCAGCAGATGATTCATGGCCATACCCACCGGCCTGCTAGACATGAGCTGACGGTGGACGACAAGCCCGCAGAGCGCATAGTGCTGGGCGATTGGGATAAGCAGGGCTGGTTTATCACGGCGAACGCCGGTGGCGTGCGCCTGGAGTCCTTTGACATTCACTGAAACTCGGCCCCAACGTGCCGCTAGCCGACAGCCCCCGAATCGCCGACCATGCTCGCCTCGGGCACGCCACTATGAAACCTGAAATCAGGATCTGAGCTTTCAACCAAGCGCTGGTCTTCCGCCAAGAAGAACGCGATGCGGGCATCCAGGTCAATGGCACGGGTATCTGCTGCTCGTTCTGCATACTGCTCGGCAAATTCCAGATAAATGCCAAAATGCCGTGCCTCTGACTTAAGCAGCGAGCCATAAAAGTCTGCCAATTCGTTATCCAATACGGGAATCACCCGCTCGAAGCGCTCACAGCTGCGGGCCTCGACAATGGCGCTGACCACCATCATGTCCACCAGGCGGGCGGGTTCATGGGTACGTACCCCTTTACGCATCTCGCCGGCATAGCGGGCTGAAGACACATTCGCGTATTCGATACCGCGGGCGTTGAGCAAACCCACCACCTGCTCGAAATGGCGTAATTCTTCCCGAGCCAGCTTTGACAGCTGCAGCAACATCTCTGGCTTGTCGACATAACGGTACATCAGGTTCAATGCCGTCGAGGCTGCCTTCTTCTCGCAGTTGGCATGATCAATCAGCAAGATATCCAGATTGTCATTGACCGCTGCAACCCAGCCATGGGGGGTTTGGCAATATAAAAAATCATCTATCGTCATACAAAAACCTAATCGTTACTCGCGTGTTCAGTCGCAGGGAATGCCATTGTTTTTCAAAGGTTAATCATCGACTCATCACCTATCAATCATAGCGTGAATTGACCCGCGTAGCTTAACTTTGAGGGCCTTTTCAGGTATGCTAAGGCCCGATTTTACGCGTGCTGCTGCAAAGCAGCAGCGCACCTTAAATAACATGCTTTTATGAGGACTAATGCTGTGCTTGAAGCTTACCGACAACACGTCGCCGAACGATCAGAAATGGGCATTGACCCATTACCTCTCTCCGCCGCACAGGTTAACGAGTTAGTGGAGCTATTAAAAGCGCCACCCGCCGGTGAAGAGGAGTTTATCCTCGACTTGATCACCAATCGCACGCCAGCCGGTGTTGATGACGCCGCCTATGTGAAGGCTGCCTTTTTGACCGCTGTCGCCAAGGGCGCTGACAGCTGCCCGATGATCAACCGGGAGCACGCGACCCAGCTGTTAGGCACCATGCTCGGCGGCTACAACATCGAGCCGTTGATCGAGTTGCTTGATGATGACGTGACTGCCGAGGCAGCGGCTACCGCCCTGTCGCGCACACTCCTGATGTTCGATGCGTTCCATGACGTAGTCGAGAAAGCTAAGACCAATGCTCATGCCAAGAAAGTGCTGGAGTCGTGGGCCAACGGTGAATGGTTCACCAACAAGCCGAAGGTAGCCGAGCAAATCAAGGTCACTGTATTTATGGTGGAAGGCGAGACCAACACAGACGATCTGTCTCCTGCTGGCGATGCCTGGAGCCGTCCAGACATTCCCCTGCACGCTCTGGCCATGTTGCAAAAAACGATGGAAAAACCACTGCAGACAATCGAGCAGCTCAAGAGCACTGGCAACCCTATTGCCTATGTAGGCGATGTGGTCGGCACCGGCTCATCACGCAAGTCAGCGACTAACTCCGTGCTGTGGCACATGGGCGATGATATCCCCAACATTCCTAACAAGCGCGACGGTGGTGTAGTATTAGGCGGCAAGATTGCCCCTATCTTCTTCAACACGATGGAAGATGCCGGCGCCCTGCCCATCGAATGTGACGTCAGCAAGATGGAAATGGGTGATGTGATCATCGTTCACCCTTATGAAGGCAAGATTACGAGTGAAGCTAGCGGTGACGTTATCTCGACGTTTGAGCTCTCCACCGAAGTCCTTCTCGATGAAGTTCAAGCCGGCGGCCGGATCCCACTGATTATTGGTCGCGGCCTCACCGAACGTGCCCGTGAAGCCCTGGGCATGCCGCAGAACGACATCTTCCGTCGCCCTGTCCCGGCAGAAGCATCCACCAAAGGCTTCACCCTGGCACAGAAAATTGTCGGCAAGGCCTGTGGTGTTGTCGGCGTGCGTCCTGGCACTTATTGCGAGCCAAAGATGACGACTGTCGGCTCACAAGATACGACGGGGCCTATGACCCGTGACGAGCTCAAAGAACTGGCTTGTCTGGGCTTCTCTGCTGACCTGGTGATGCAGTCTTTCTGCCACACCGCGGCGTACCCCAAGCCTGTGGATATTGATACCCAACACACCCTGCCAGACTTTATCCAAACCCGTGGCGGTGTTGCCTTGCGTCCAGGCGACGGTATTATTCACTCATGGCTGAATCGCATGTTGCTACCAGATACCGTGGGTACTGGCGGTGATTCTCATACACGTTTCCCTATGGGCATTAGCTTTCCAGCTGGCTCTGGTCTGGTGGCGTTCGCCTCAGCCATTGGTGTTATGCCGCTGGATATGCCGGAATCTGTATTGGTTCGCTTCAAGGGCACTATGCAGCCGGGCATCACCTTGCGTGACCTGGTCAATGCGATACCTTACGCTGCCATCCAAAGCGGTCTCTTGACGGTTGCCAAAGAAGGCAAAAAGAACATCTTCTCGGGCAAGATTCTCGAAATCGAAGGTCTGCCCGACCTGAAGGTTGAACAAGCCTTTGAGATCAGTGACGCCTCTGCCGAACGTTCTGCCGGTGGTTGCACGATTCGTTTAGGTGAAGCCCCCATCAAAGAGTACATCACCTCCAACGTCACGTTGTTGAAGTGGATGATCAGTGAAGGTTATGGCGATGCCCGCACCATCGGCCGTCGTATTACTGCCATGCAAGACTGGCTAGATAACCCCGTTTTGATGCAGCCTGATGCCGATGCAGAATACGCAGAGATCATCGAGATCAACCTTGACGATATTAAAGAGCCTTTGTTGGCCTGCCCTAACGACCCTGATGATGTGAAGCCATTATCAGAAGTTCAAGGCGCGCACATTGATGAGGTCTTTATCGGTTCATGCATGACTAACATTGGTCACTTCCGCGCTGCCGCCCAGTTGCTTGAGAAGACTCAGGGCATTCCTACCCGTCTATGGATTTCACCACCGACGAAGATGGACGAGCACCAGTTGCGCGAAGAAGGCGTGTACAACATCTTTGCCGCGGCCGGCGCACGGACTGAGATGCCAGGCTGCTCACTGTGCATGGGCAACCAGGCACGGATAGCACCGAACTCAACGGCTGTCTCTACATCAACGCGTAACTTCCCGAACCGTCTAGGTGACGGCGCGGATGTGTATCTCGCATCCGCTGAACTGGCGGCGATTGCGGCTATTCTGGGCCACTTGCCAACGGTTGAAGAATACATGCATCACGCCAAGGAACTCGACGCGTTCTCAGATCACATCTATCGCTACCTGAACTTCGACCAAATCGAAGCAT
Organism: Candidatus Azotimanducaceae bacterium; assembly: GCA_047626255.1. Classification (GTDB taxonomy): domain Bacteria; phylum Pseudomonadota; class Gammaproteobacteria; order Pseudomonadales; family Azotimanducaceae; genus UBA4582. Next base: position 11,998 of record JBLHRT010000022.1, on the reverse strand, counting down.
TCCAGAAGTCAGCAGCGAGTGCAGTGATTCCTGCGGTGAACATTGTCAATGTTGCGTAGGTAATGTTGCGTAGGTAATGTCGCATCGTTAGCGTTAAACCCTTAACGATGCGATAAAAAAAGCCGGGTGAAGCCCGGCTTTTCTTTGCCTGTCATTTAGGCACGCGATCGTTGTAAAGACGAAATTCGTCAGACATTTGCCGTGAGCGCCTTCAGCCTAAATGCCGTCACGGCTTTCTTCAAGTCAGCAATATCACCGGGCACTAGGCTTGCGTAATTCAGTGCGACGTATGCCTTTGTGACCCGCTCAATAGCATCAGCGAGATCAGGCCTGGCCAACTTAATCCGCTCGCCATAATCGAAAGGCCCCTCACCCAACTCGCGTGCCAGACCTTGCTTGTGCAGTAGATGGCAGAAGCGTAGGTACTGCTGGTCAACCACCGTCACGACACGCGTACTGCGCGTGCCAAGCACGAACAAACCAACAATACCCAGCAGCGTAAAAAATGCACTCAGCATCGCAACACCCGTACGGGCCGGGTTCACGTCATCGAAATATTGCGACAACAACGCCATCTGCGTACCGGGGTTATAGCCGACAACCCAGTTATCCCAATAGTGGCCGACAGCCTCAACCTGCTGCCGCAGGTCTGACAACCACAACAGCTGCCGGTACTTGAGCAGCGACAGGGGCGAACCCGACAGAAACGTTTCTTCGTCTGACACGGCGCTTTCGAGCCCACCTTCAATACGTTCGGGCGCCACCATCTGGGTGGGATCAACGCGCACCCAACCTCGCCCTTCATACCAGACTTCCGCCCAGGCATGGGCGTCGAACTGGCGTACCGCGATATAGTTGGCTCGCGAGTTGTATTCACCCCCTTGGTAGCCCAACACGACTCGCGCGGGTATACCAGCCGCGCGCATCATGAACACAAAACTGCCCGCGTAGTGCTCACAAAAACCACGCTGGGTATCAAACAAAAACTCATCGATATCGTTGTCACCCAGCGCGGGTGGCTGCAGGGTGTAGACGAAGTCATTATCGTTGTAGTTGACCATCACGGCGCGCACGTAATCAGCATCATCGGTGACCAGCAGGCGCAAAGACTTCGCCAACGCGCGCGCCCGAGGATTAATATCATCAGGCAACTGCGTGTTACGGGCTCGCACATCATCCGCTAAATCGGCCTGCAGGATATAGTCCAGATCAGAGATGACCTCATATTTGAATTTGCTGCTCACGCCCAGTCGCTTGGCATACGCCAGCGTAAAATCCGAGAGCATGGCAACATCCGGTGTCGCAGGCAGCCGGGGAACAGACAAACTGAACAGCCAATTCTGCTGAGTAGGCTCAAGGATAACACTGTAGCTTACGCTCCTTCCGGATCGCTCGATGGTGTCTTTCCAACGCGGCGTATCGCGACCATCGCGCCAAATACCGTCTCGCAGGTTGCCACGCCGCGACCAACGACGACCATCGTATTTTTCGAGTACCAGGCCCCGCCAATACAGCTGACTGAAACCCGGCAAGTCACCGCTAAAGGTCGCTTTAAAGGCTAGGTCAGCGGACTGTGTCAGGCTCGCAATATCCCCTGGGTTCATGCTGTCTGTCACCCCCGTTTTCGCAGCCTGCGACTCGAGCGGGACAGTCCACAGTGGCGTTATTCTGGGAAACAACACAAACAGCACAAGCATCATCGGCATAGATTGCGCCAATAGTCGTGCTGCTAGTGTGAACGTCGCCATAGGCCGATGATGCGACTGGGTTTGATTCAGGCCAATCAAGGCAGCGGTAATCAACGTCACCGCAAAGAGCATGTACAGGGCATAGGGAATTGTCTGAAAAAACAGGAATTCAGTAATGGCGACGAAATACCCTAACAAAATGACGATGTAGGCATCGCGTTTGTGGTGCATCTCCAATAACTTCAACACAAATGCAATGACTAACAGCGCCACTGCGGGCTCAAGACCGTAAACCCGACCTTGATAACCGACACCGATCCCCACCAACCCCCCCACCACCATCAAGGCCTTCGTCCAGCGACCCGGATATGACCAGCGACCTTGGAACACCATAACGCGCCACAGCACGCACGCGGCACAGATCAATGCGACCCAAATAGGCAAACGAGAAAAATGTGGCGCGATCACGGCAATCTGCGCAGCTAGCAGCCAGCCAAGGGAATTGCGTGGGATTTGAAAGCTCGTCACCAGGAACCCTTATCCACGTCTGGCGCCAGCTCAAACACGTCTGTTTCAAACAACGCTAGCTCGCGTAACAATCGCTGCTGGTGAGGGGCGCCTTTAGCAGGCGCGATCTCTAACCCGGGCAGCCGCAGACCATACTCATCATTGGTTTTACCTAACTGCACAACCCAGTAGCATAAGCGGCTCAAACGATTCTCACGGTCAATGTGAGGAAAATAGTCCCAGTCGACCCACACCCGCCGGTCAACACTGGTCGCAAATTCCTTAATGAGCAGTTGGTCAGTGCGAGCGTACGATTTCCACGACATGTGTTTTAACGAGTCGCCCGGTTGATAATCTCGCAACCCATAGAAATCGTCGACACCATTGCGTTGCAGCAACTCACCATCAGGGTTGCTGCCCATCGCCGCCGGCATATCACCGGCCACCACCGGCCGCGGATAGATAATTGCTGACATATCTAGGTCAATCCAAGACCAGGCCCTAAACAGACCGACGGGATAGTGTGTTTGAATCAACAGACGCCCGGGGTTTAACGTGCCTCGCTTGCTGCTCTGCACATACAAGCGCACCATCGCTATCTCGTCTTCCAACAGGTCAGCGCCGATGAGTCGGTCGGTATGCCAACCCAGCACTATCGCCTCATGCCGACGCGCACCCAAGCGCGACAGTCGAACACTGAACCCGGCGTCTTCACCAGCGAAGACGGGTCGGGCGCTACCGGCCTGCACATTCAATCCCGACAAATTACTGAAGGTGTGAAGGATACTCACCATGAAGAGACTAAGTAACAAGAAGGCCAGACCAAAGATCAGACTGTTCTGGTAGTTAATGGCTGCCATCACCATAAACAACACCAGCACCAGAAAGTAGATCCCCTGGCGGGTGGGCATGATGAAAATATTACCTTGATTGAGGATGACAGCACTAGACGGCGGCAGGCGCCGGTTTAACCACCGCTGGAATAGCACCGAGCGCCATATGCGGCTGTCTGGCGCGGCTTCATGCCGACTGGCAGTGTCCATCTGGGCTAACCTATGATATCGACTTTGGATAACAGGCGCTGGGTCAGCCCGCCGGCGCCATGACCACTGAAATCGGCGGTTTCGCGCAGCCTATGCTCAACCACTGATGGCAACACGGCTTGCACATCCTCGGGTACGACATGCTGGCGATCTTCCAGAAACGCCCAACTCTTAGCCGCGGATAACAAGGCCAATGCGCCTCGTGGCGACAGGCCATAAGCAAACTCTGGTGCTTGTCGGGTAAACAGCACCAGACGCTGAACATAATCAAGCAAGGCATCAGAGACCTTAACGTGCTGACATTGGACCTGCATCTCAGCCAATTGTGCCGGCGTCATTGTCGGCTGCAGTCGACTGAGAATCTCTCGGCGGTCCTCGCCCTTAAGCAGCTGGCGTTCGGCCGCGGGGTCAGGATAACCGAGCTCGATACGCATCAGGAATCGGTCCAACTGTGATTCAGGCAGCGCAAAGGTACCGCCCTGATTATTCGGGTTCTGCGTTGCAATCACAAAGAACGGCTTTGGCAAGGGGCGCGTCTCACCCTCAATGGTGACTTGCTGTTCTTCCATGGCCTCGAGTAACGCACTCTGGCTTTTCGGGGTGGTTCGATTGATTTCATCGGCCAGTATCAACTGATTAAATATAGGCCCGGGGTGAAACGCAAAGCTACTTGTATTTTTATCAAACACCGAGACGCCCAAAATATCTGCAGGCAACAGGTCACTGGTAAACTGTATACGGGTGTAACTGAGCCCCATTACCCGCGCCAAGGCATGGGACAAGGTGGTTTTACCCATGCCTGGCAAATCTTCTATCAACAGATGTCCGCGTGATAATAGGCACGCCAGCGCGAGGCGAATTTGCGGCTCTTTACCCAGCAGCACGGTACTGACCTGGGCAATGGTATGCGTAATCACTTCTTGCATAGCGGTTCCGATAGCGGGTGTTTAGCTTTTGTTATGCAACTCGATAATTTCCATCTCGGCGAGCCTATTCGCCTCTTTCGTCTCATCGTTACGCATCGCCTCAATACGGTTGAGGTACTTTTCATCGACGCCACCGGTGATATAAACACCGTCAAAGACACTGGTATCAAACCGGGTAATACTGGGGTTAATACCTAGGGCGCAGTCAACCAGGTCTTCAAGGTCTTGATACACCAGCCAGTCAACGCCAATGTACTCGGCAATCTCTTGCACTGAATGACCGTCGGCAACAAACTCGCAAGCCGCAGGCATATCGATACCATAAACATTTGGATAACGTACCGGCGGCGCCGCCGAGGCAAGATAGACTTTCTTGGCACCGGCGTCTTTGGCCATCTGCACGAGTTGCTTGGTAGTCGTGCCCCGCACAATAGAGTCGTCGACCAACAACACATTCTTACCACGAAACTCAAGTTCGACGGGATTGAACTTACGGCGCACCGATTTTAAACGCTGTTGCTGGCCAGGCATGATAAACGTGCGGCCGATATAGCGATTTTTTACCAGCCCGTCACGATACTTAACCCCTAGCCGGTGGGCCATGGGCAGTGCCGAGGTACAACTGGTATCGGGAATAGGTATAACCACATCGATATCATGATCTGGATATTCGCGCAGGATCTTGTCTGCGAGCTTCTCACCCATCTTTAAACGTGACTTGTACACCGACACACGATCGATAATGGAGTCTGGACGAGCGAGATATACCTGCTCAAAAATACACGGACTATATTGGGTGTTGGGAGCACACTGCTTAACGGAGACCTCGCCATTGGTCTGTATGCACACCGCCTCACCCGGCAGAATATCGTTGATCAGCTCGAACCCGAGCACATCCAACGCGACACTCTCGGAGGCGATCATATACTCATCACCTTGGGGCGTACTGCGCTTGCCGTAACACACGGGGCGGATACCGTGGGGGTCGCGAAAACCTACAATGCCATAACCAATAATCATCGCGATGGCAGCATAGCCACCCACTGCCCGCACGTGAACCCGACTGACAGCCTCGAATATATCCTCTGGTTTGACCCGCAAACCAGCGACATTCTGCAACTCGTGGGCAAACACATTCAACAAAACCTCTGAATCTGAGCTGGTGTTGATATGGCGACGATCGGTGCGGAACAGATCCTCGTTCAACTCTCTATCGTTGATGAGATTGCCGTTGTGGGCCAAACAGATGCCAAACGGGGAATTCACGTACATGGGCTGGGCTTCAGCTGAACTCGATGTCCCCGCCGTGGGATAACGTACATGTGCGATACCCATATTGCCTTTCAGCTGGTTCATATGGTCCTGCTGAAACACATCCTTGACCAGGCCGTTGCTCTTGCGCATGTCGAGTTTGTCGCCATGGCAGGTGACAATGCCGGCGGCATCCTGACCGCGATGCTGAAGCACCGTCAGCGCATCATAAAGATCATAGGCAACTTCGTTTCTGCCAACCATTCCCGCTATGCCGCACATAATCTTTAACTCCCGAACGATAACCGTTCAACCACTATTTACTATTTATTATGTGCCGTCTTATACCGTTCGGTCGGGCGCGGTCAATTCACCGGCCTTCTCAATCACATATACCTGCAACCAGTTTGCGGTCTCCAGCGCATGAGGAATGAGCATCGATGTTTTCCACCATTCGTCATCACTGATGGGCATGCGACCCAATATCGCCACTGCCACCACCACAATTAGTCCACCGCGGACGAATCCAAACGCCATACCCAGAATTCGATTAAACGTCGACAAACCCGCTAATTTGACGACTTGATAGATCAGATAGTTAATCATGCCGCCGATAATCATCACGGCCAAATACAGACCGCCGTAGGCGGCAACCAGACGTAAAGACGGCACACTGATCACATCCACCAGCAGGCCGGCGACCTGACCACCAAACAGCCGAGCGATTAAGATGGCAGCGACCAGCGTGACGAGTGACAGCGCTTCCTTAACGAAGCCACGCACAACACTCATCAGAGTAGATATTACAACGATACCAACGATCAACCAGTCAATGGCGGTAATATGGTCCAAGCAACGTTCCTCTTGTTAAACCGTTCTGCAACCTGCCTGGTCTCGAATCTCGGGGATACCATCAAGTCATCATCATAGCACTTCTCATTCGGGCCGCACTGCGAACCCAAACTTATACATCAGCCACCCAACTGGCCTTTATCATCTTCGATCCGATAGCGGACGATCGGTCCCTGCAAGCTGAACTTGGTCTGCACTTCAGTTTGAATCTTTTCGAGCTGACTTTTTTGCAACATGGGACCAATGTAGACTCGGAAAATATCGGCCTCACTGCCTTGACCTTTCGACTCAATCACGTAGCTGCGATAGTCTGCTTCGCGCAGCTTTTGACGCAGCCCAGTGGCGTTATTAGGATTCTTGAAGCTGCCAAGCTGGAGACTCCAACTCACGGGCAAATTGTTCTTATCCAGACTGAAAGCTGTTGACGGTAAGGTGTCGACAATAGGGTCTTCTTGGATTTGGGATAGCTGGGCGGCACTCTCGATTTCCATCTCGCGCATCCTAAGACGGGCGTCGTCGAAGGTCAGCTGCTTGATATCGATAGAGGGCGCTTCGGGGATGGTCGCCATCACCCGCGCTCGGTCGCCTGAGGTACCATCCAGCAACATGGGCAGAAAAATAATGGCGAGCGTGGTTAATACGACCGCGCCGGTAACTCGCTGTTTAAGTCTTTCTTCCACCTGGCTGTTCACCGCTCTTCAAAGGTTGCTGTTATAAAGATGCTGTTCAAAGCAGCTCTTGACTCGGCTTAACCGCAGTCGCCATCGTTGTTGCATCAAGGTAGTCGAGCACCTCAGCGACAATAGGAAATGAGCCAAAGACAACGATCAAGTCATCATCGTCGCAGTTATCCAATGCCGCCGCGTACGCCGTAGCTACTTTATCATAAGCACCCACCACAGACCCACCAAGATTGCTCACCGTTGCTGCCATCTGCGGGGCCGGCAAGGCTCGTGCCTCGTCGACTGCCGTACAATAGAAATGACTCACCAGCGGCAACATCAAACCGAGCACGGCCGCATGGTCCTTATCAGCGTACATGCCAACCACCGCGTGCATCCGACCTGCCTGGGGCAGCAAGGTCAGTCTATGGCATAGATAGGCCGCTGCATCGGGATTATGGGCAACATCCAGCAAGGTGGGTTTCGGTGCCACCGGACGCTGCAGGCGACCGGCAACGTGACCGTCGGTTGCGGCCCGAATAATATCATCATCAGTCAGACCAAAGCCTGCACATGCCATCGCTTGCACCGCCGCTGCTAGGCTGTCAGCGGGCAGCGCTAGTGCGGGTAAGGGAGCGACTGTTTGAAGACCTTGCGCAGGGGTGAACCAAAGCTGCGCTAAGTCAATATCGAACGCCTGGCCCAAACGGTGAACCGGCGCCGCCAGGTTTTCAGCCAGCGCAAGCATCTCGACCGGAGGCTCACGGTCGGCAAGCACCCAAGGCTTGCCGGCGCGCAGAATACCCGCTTTCTCAACACTGATGAGCGCCCGCGTATCGCCCAGCCAAGACTGATGATCCAGCGCTATACGGGTGATCACTGAGACATCAGGGTCTGTCATATTCATGGCATCGAGGCGTCCACCCAAGCCAACTTCAAGTATCGCGACATCGACTGCCTGCCATTTGAAGACCAGTAAGGCCGCCAATGCACCAAATTCAAAATAGCTCAAAGAAATTTCAGCCCGGGCCTCATCGATAGCAGCAAATGCGCGACAAATCTCGGCATCAGTCGTTGCCTCGCCTTGCACTTCGATACGCTCGTTGAAGCGCTGTAGGTGCGGCGACGTAGACTTACCGACCTTAAGGTTCTGGGTACGACAGAGTTGATAGAGATATTCGCAGGTTGAACCTTTGCCATTGGTGCCTGCCACCAAGAACGTCAAAGGCGCTGGTTTCAAGACCCCAAGACGACGCCCCACCTCCCCTACGCGGGCAAGGCCTAGGTCCCACTTCACAGGATGTTGCTGCTCAATAATAAGCAGCCAGTCGGCCAGCGTCATGATCTCGTATCCGTCGAAAATATAGAAAACATAGGAAGCATGCTCGTATGAAACGCTAAGAAACTGCGTCCATGGCCTGGCGCATCTCGGCGATCAGGTCACCGACAGCCTGCTGCATGCCTTGAGGATCGTCCAAGTGCGCTTCCATAAGGCTCACCAGCGCCGTTCCAACTACGGCGCCATCGGATACTTGGGCAACCTGCGCGGCAGATTGCCCATCCTTGATACCAAACCCTACAACCACGGGTGTCGTTGCATATTGCTTGAAGGCCGAGACCTTCTCTCGCACATCATCAATATCCAGATTTCCCGCACCTGTTGTGCCTTTCAGCGAGACATAGTACGTAAAGCCACGACTGCGATCGAAGATCATTCTTGCTCTGGCTTCGAGTGTCGTGGGCGCCAGCAGATAAATTGGGTCAAGGCCGTGGGCTATCATGGCTTTATCAAGCACCAGACCTTCCTCGGGCGGCACGTTAACCAAAATAGTGCCGTCAACACCGGCTTGCGCAGCACGGGCCGCAAAGGCTTCGTGGCCCATGGACTCGATGGGATTGACATAACCCATAAGCACGACGGGGGTTGTTTGATCTTGCAAGCGAAACTCTTCCACCATGTCCATAGACTGACGCAAGCTGACACGATGTTGCATAGCACGCTCATGAGCCAGTTGGATCACCGGCCCCTCTGCCTCGGGATCGGTAAATGGAAACCCCAGTTCGATGATACTGGCACCTCGCGCCACCATGGCGTGCATCAGCGGCACGGTGATGGTCGGGTTTGGATCGCCAGCCACTAAATAAACGACTAGCGCCTTGCGCTTCTGCTCGGCCAGCGTTTGAAAACATGCGGTGATACGACTCACTTTACAACTCCTGGGAATTTCTGATTATTCAAGACTGATACCATCAAGCTTGGCCATCGTCGGAATGTCTTTATCACCTCGACCAGAAAGATTCACAACGATGGTCTGCTCCGGGCTCATGGTCGCCGCCAATTCCATGGCGTAGGCCACTGCGTGGGCTGATTCCAGCGCTGGCAGAATACCTTCTAGCAAGTTCAACTGACGGAACGCATGCAGGGCTTTTTTGTCGTCAATAGCCACATACTCGGCGCGGTTGATGTCCTTCAACCAAGCGTGTTCGGGACCCACACCGGGATAATCTAGCCCTGCGGAGATACAATGCGTGTCGCTCACTTGGCCTTCTTCATCCTGCATGAGGTAGGTACGAGTGCCATGCAATATACCCACACGCCCCTTGTTCAAAGGCGCCGCATGATCCACCGTATTGAGGCCCCGTCCGGCAGGCTCAACACCAATCAGGCGTACGCCCTGATCTGCAATGAATGGGTGAAAAATACCCATGGCATTTGACCCACCGCCGACGCAGGCCACCACGGCATCAGGCAAACGACCGAACTGCTTCTGACTTTGCAGCCGTGCCTCAGTACCGATCACAGACTGGAAGTCTCGCACCATCATCGGATACGGGTGTGGACCGGCGACGGTGCCAATGATGTAGTAGGTGTTATCAACGTTAGTCACCCAATCACGCATCGCTTCACTCAGGGCGTCCTTGAGAGTGCGCGAACCCCCAGTGACTGGCACGACTTCGGCGCCCAGCAATTTCATGCGATAAACATTAGGGCTCTGTCGGGCAATATCGTCAGCCCCCATATACACTCGGCACTTGAGGCCGAAGCGCGCGGCGACGGTCGCCGAGGCGACACCGTGCTGACCTGCGCCCGTCTCGGCAATCACCCGTGGCTTGCCCATGTACTTGGCCAGTAACGCCTGCCCTATACAATTATTAATCTTGTGGGAGCCGGTGTGATTCAAATCCTCACGCTTGAGCATAATCCGCGCGCCACCCGCTTCTTTGGTCAGGCGCTCGGCAAAATACAGGGGCGAGGGCCGACCGACGTAGTGCTCTAAGTCACCGTGGAAACTGGCCAAGAATTTCTTGTCATTTTTCAACCGGGTGTAGGCATCATCGAGTTCCGCCAGGGCGGTCATCAACGTTTCGGCGACAAACCGTCCACCGTAGGGACCGAAATGGCCTGTCTCGTCCGGCATGACCGCCATCGCCTCATTGGCACGAGCCTGGTTATTGCCGGCTGACTGATCTGTTACTGTCTTTGTCATAGCTTCATCCGCTCTCTTCGAGATCTGTCCTGCTTTACTTGTCTGTATCGCGCACCGCAACCACAAATCGTCGCATTTTATCCGCGTCCTTAACGCCTCGGCTACGCTCAACGCCACCGCTGACATCAACAGCAAAGGGCCTAACCTGGCGAATAGCATGGCCGACATTGTCAACATCAAGGCCACCCGCAAGAATCAACGGTTGTTTCAACGCCGGTATCTGCTGCCAATCAATAGTACGGCCTGTGCCGCCATACAGACCATCGGTGAATGCATCTAACAATATTCCCCGGCTGTCTGGAAAACGGTTGACCGCGGCCGCCACATCATCCCCGGGGGCAACCCGCAATGCTTTGATAAAAGGGCGACCAAAACTGGCACAGAACGCGTTGGATTCATCACCATGAAATTGCAGAAGATCGAAGTCCACCAGATCACAAATCTGTATGACCTGATCGCGGCTATGATTGACAAACAACCCCACCCGGCTGACGAACACAGGAACGGCCGCGCATAACGCTTGCGCCAACATGGGTGCGACATAGCGCGGACTGGGTTCATACATGTTAAAGCCCAGAGCGGACGCCCCGGCGCTGACCGCGTCAAAGACATCAGCGGTATTGGTAATGCCGCAAATTTTTACCCGGGTGACCATAAGCCTGATTTTTAGGTGCTGGAAAGAGCGGCCAGTGTAACAGAACCTGCTGGTTCGATAACACCTGCAGACTTAATCGCCCGCGAAAAAGTGCGGTATCACGGGCCCCTGAGGCAATCCGAACCGTGTGGGATAAACGACATCCACCAGATACAGACCATGAGGTGGCGCGGTCATTGCAGCCAGCGTGCGATCACGCTGGGCCAATAAGCGCGCCGCCCAGTCCAGCGACTGCTCACCGGCGCCAACATCCATCAAGACGCCCGCAATGTTGCGCACCATATGATGTAAAAAGGCATTTGCCGCGACATTGATCAGCACCATATCGCCACGCCGCTGAACCGAGATCTCATGCATATTGCGCATGGGAGTCTTGGATTGACACTTGGACGCTCGAAAAGCTGAAAAATCATGCTCGCCTATCAGTGCCTGAGCGGCTGCATGCATCTTGCCAACGTCTAGTGGGCGATGCTCCCGGGTGAACATGCCGGCACCAATCGATGAGCGCACCGGCGTGTTGTGAATGGTGTAAAGATAACGGCGGGCCGTGGCGCTAAACCGCGCACTAAAAGCATCATCCACAGGACAGCTCCAATGCACTGCGACGGTATCAGGCAAGTGGGCATTAGTGCCAAGCACCCAGGCTTTAGCGGGTCGGTCAACGGGGGAGTCAAAATGCACGACCTGCCGAGTGGCATGCACACCGGTATCGGTGCGTCCCGCGCAGATCACCTTGATGGGACTGTCCGCGATTTTGGATAACGCCGCCTCAACCGTCTGTTGCACCGTATCGCCCTGACGCTGGGCTTGCCAGCCAAAAAACGCAGATCCTGTGTAGTTGACGCCTAGGGCAATCCTTTTCATAAAGAGCGTTTCATAAAGAGTTTTTCATAAGCATTTTTTACAAAGAATGGGTCACATGAACG
>JBLHRT010000021.1:0-17575 GCA_047626255.1 Candidatus Azotimanducaceae bacterium | reverse complement strand
GCGTATATGCAAGCCAACCAGAGTGCGCCTGAGTACCCGTTTGGCTTCGGCTTATCCTACACGACCTTTGCGCTGGAGGGCCTCATCGTCCAGACCACTGAATTGGGCCTGCGGGTCAGTGTTGATGTCACCAATACGGGCGCCATGAAAGGTGCCACGGTTGTGCAGCTCTATGTCAGCTGTCGCGGCTCCAAGGTATTGCGTGCGCCCAGAGCGTTGAAAGGTTTTGGTCGGGTAGAGCTGGCAGCAAGTGAACAGGCGACCTTGGTCATGCTGGTGGACGATGAGTCTCTGGCTTTTTATCATGAGCAGATCGCAGACTGGCAGCTAGAAGCCTGTCAGTATGATCTCCTTGTTGGCTTTTCTAGCGTTGATCTGCCGCTCTGCAGCAGCTGGTTATTTGATGGTCAGGACTGGCAGCCCATGTAGCTATGGCTATTGCAACTAGGCCTGTTGTAATGCCTCGCGGATGCTCAGACAAATCTGCTCAGGCGCCAGGGCAATGTCCATTGTCAGGCCATTATCGGGAATCTCCAACGCGGCTAGCTGACTCTGTAGCAGCTGTGTTGGCATGAAAGCGTGCTGACGCTGTTGCAGTCGTTGCTGAATCAATTCGGCTTCGCCAGCCAGCAGCACCGCGACCACAGATTCGTTATCAACGCCGAGCAAGTCACGGTATGACTGTTTCAACGCGGAGCAGGCTATTATCGCCTGGATATCATTCGTCAACATGTTGCGGATCTCGGCGGCCAATATCATTAACCAGGGTAACCGATCCGCATCGTTCAAGGGCTCGCCACGCTGCATCTTGTCGATATTCGCTGGCGGATGATAATCATCGGCATCAAGAAACGGCCAGTCGAGTTGCGTCGCCAACAGTTTGCCAATGCTGCTCTTGCCACTACCACTGACACCGTACAAGACAATGATCACGGGTGCGCGGCAAAATACTCGCGCATATCCCACTGTGGCCAACGGGCCTGATTAAGTGTGAGGGTGCGCTCGGTCCAATAAGGGTCTGCGGGTAACGGTATACCCAGACAGGCTAATTGCTGTGGTGAGGCGTGGGCAAAAATATCGCTCCAGTTACGATCGCCACGTTGCTGCCAGACATGGTAGCCGATCATATCGTTACCCGCGGCCTTGTAGCCAGTTGTCATCGTATAGCGATAGCCATCTTTGAGCGTCAGATTGGTGCCCCGGTGAAAGGTGTCGATACTGTGCGCGACCAGGGTTCCAGCCGTGCCTACGGCAGATCGTTCTTTCGCCTGCAAAGCGCCTTGCTGCTCAGGCGCCGCCGTGATGGCGCCGTCGCGCAGCACCGCCGACGCATCGGGTTTAGTCACATAGTGTAAGGCGCCGTGGGCATCCGTCACATCCGTAAAATACAGGATAAAGTCAACCGTGCGCGAGGCGATACTGTCGCTGGGTACCGTCAACGTATGATTCGGGAAATCACAGTGCAGTAATTGATCGTAGTTGGTCTCCCCCGTGAACTTAGCCCAGGTGTGGGACTGATACATATGCACCGCATCAACACCGAGCAGTTGCCGCGACAGATCGATCAAGGCGGGATGCAGCGAGATCAGGTTCATGGCAGGCAATGCATCGTAGGGAAAGATATGAATATTCTTGAATTGTAAAAGCCGGGCGGCAGCCACTTCAGCATCGGTTGTTGGTGCCACGGCGTCTCTCAAAGAAGCATCCGCCTGTGTGCCATACAGGCGAATATATTCATCCTTGATCGGTATTATCTCTGCCGTGCTAAAGAAGTCAGGGATAATAACCAACCCCTCATCACGCCACTGCTGGATATGCGCGTGGCTGAAGCGTGACGCTGGAGCCTCTTTTCCTAGAGGGTTGCTGAGCGGCTTACTAGCCAATCACGCCGCCTCGCCGAATTGTAATTCGACCATGCGCGCATACAGCGCATTGCGACCCAGTAACGCCTGATGTGTGCCCACGTCTTGGATCTGACCACCATCCATGACGACAATCCTGTCGGCTTCCATCACCGTCGCCAATCGATGCGCGATCACTAGTGTGGTGCGGTTCTCTTGCAGCTTGACAAGCGCGTGTTGCACCAATCGCTCACTGGCCGCGTCCAGCGCACTGGTCGCCTCATCCAGCAGTAATATCTTCGGATCGCGCAGCACCGCGCGCGCGATAGCGATGCGCTGCCTCTGACCACCCGACAAGCGCGCACCCTTCTCACCTAGAAAAGTATCAAAACCCTCGGGGAGCTCGTCAATAAACTCAAAGGCCGATGCGGCCTTGGCAGCCGCTTTAACGTCATCAAAACTGGCGCCCGGTCGGCCAAAGCGAATGTTCTCCGCAGCACTGGCGCCAAAGATCGTGGTTTCCTGAGGCACGATGCCGATCCGGCCGCGTATCTCTGCCGGATCGGCAAGCGCGATATCGATATCATCGACCAGAATGCGACCTTCGCCAGTGTTGTAAAAACGTAATAGCAATTGAAACAGTGTACTTTTGCCAGCACCAGATGGCCCAACGAAGGCGACATGCTCCCCCGCCTGAATGTCCAGATCGAAGTTCTTCAACGCCAGCACCCCAGGGCGAGACGGGTATTTGAAAGACACGTTATCGAATCGCACCCGGCCAACGCAGTTAGCAGGCAATACCACTGGGTTTTCCGGGATCTGGATGGCCGGCTCAATCTGCAGTAACTCGGCTATCCGTTCCATAGCACCGGAGGCTCTTTGTACTTCACCCCAGAATTCACTCAGCGCGGCTGCCGAGGCACCCACGAAGACCGCATAGAGTACGAACTGACCAAGCTGGCCAGCACTCATCTCACCGCTGAGGACAGATTGCGCACCCACCCACAAGACGAAGATCAGCGCGCCAAAAACGCCACTGGTCGCTACCGTCGTCAACAAGGCGCGTACCTGAATTCGGCGAATCGCTGTATGAAAGCTGGTGCTTACGGCGTCACCGAAACGACGGCTTTCAAGCTCTTCGGCGGTAAACGCTTGCACGATCTCAACGGCATTGAGAATTTCTTCGGCGTGACCACTGGCATCGGCGACCCGATCCTGGGTAGCTTTTGACAAGCGCCTGACCCAACGACCAATCAGCAGAATAGGCACAATCACAGCAGGCAATACCACCACCAGCAAACCCATCAATTGCAGGTTGGTGAAGGCCAGTAGAATCAAGGCACCGATGAACTGGATCGATGAGCGCAGCACGATAGAAATACCTACACCCGATATCGATTGGATCAGTGTGGTATCTGCCGTCAGCCGCGATAGCACTTCACCTACCCGGGTCTCTTCAAAAAATGTCGGGTCCATGCGGATCACATGCCGGAACACCTGATCGCGCAGATCAGCGACGACCCGTTCGCCTAGCCAGTTAACGAAATAGGCGCGCGCGGCACCAAAAAAACCAATCACTAGGGCAAACAACAACAAGACAAAGAAGTAACGGTCGACATTCGCTGCATCCGCCGCCGAAAAGCCATGATCGATGACATTCCGCACGGCCACTGGCATGGCCAACAAGGCCGTTGATGACACGAGTAAAGCAACGAGCGCTAGCGCCAAGGTGCCTTTATAGGGTGCAATAAAAGGCCCGAGCATTCGCAAGGGGCGCAGCGTCTTGCCTTTTTTGCGTGACTCCATTGAGATATCGCTCATGCTATACGCTGATCTTGAGGTACTAGCAGATTGGCAAGAAAGTCTATCCAGCGGTTATCGTCATTCAGACACGGGATATAAGTAAACAACTCCCCGCCCGCCTCAACAAAATCCTCACGGGCGCGCAGATTCACTTCCTCAAGTGTTTCCAGGCAATCTGCGACAAAGGACGGGCAAACCACCGCGATATTTTTCTTACCTTCAGTGGGTAACGTTTTCATCGCCTCGTCAGTAAAGGGCTGCAACCAACCCGGTCCAATACGAGACTGAAAGGTAACACCCCATTTTTCCTTGGGTATCTGCAGGTATTCGGCGCACAGGCGTGAGGTAGCAAGCACTTGTGCCTTATAGCAGAAGGGTGTGGCCTCTGAGGCCAGCTCACAGCAATTCTCAACCTTCATACAATGGCTGTGGGTTGGGTCGGTTTTTACGAGGTGACGCTCGGGCAGTCCGTGATAGCTAAAGAGCAAATAGTCATAATTTTCAGGCAGGCCCGCTTTGATTTTCTCAGCCAACGCTTGGATATAGCCCTCGTCACTATAAAACGAGTCGGTAAAAGTTAGACTCACGTCGGCCTTGAGATCTTTGACCTGCTCTTCAACCGCGAGCCGGGTTGTTAGCGACGTGGACATAGCGTAGTGCGGATACAGGGGTAACACGTGAATATCATCGACACCCTTCGCTTTTAAACGTTCGATCGCGTCGCGGATGCTTGGTTCCTGGTAGCGCATGGCCACGTCTACCGGCTGTTGAGTCTTTGCCTGCAAGGCATCGGCCATGGCTTGTGTTTCGGTAATCAGGGGCGAACCTTGGTCAGTCCATACCGTGCTGTAGGCATGCAATGTTTTGCTCGACCGAAAGGGTACGATGATCAGATTGACCAGCAACTGTTGGGCGATCTTCGGTAGATCGATCACTAGGTCGTCAGACAGGAACTGCCTGAGATAGGTGCGCACGGATTTCAGTTCGAGGCTTTTAGGTGATCCGAGATTGATGAGCAAAATGCCTTTCATAGGGACGTCTTTTCCAAAATTTGTTGAGGTTTTCTGTTGAGGTACGCAGCGCTGTTCCGTCGATGACACAGCGACCTTTGCAAGGGCCCAGAGTATACACATAATCCGCCTTGGCCGGCAGATTGCGCGCCCTGAAACATGGTTATACCCCGTTACATCGTATCTGGTTCAACGGCGCAGTTACTGCCGTCGGAGCTCACATTAATACGGGATTGAGCCTCGGCCACCAGTGCCTCAACCTTACCGATCACCTGCGCCTGCGCATAGCCTGCGGCATGCAGTGCATCAAGGATCGACGGCGCGCTGTGACTATCCACTGAGGCCAGCAACCCACCGGCCGTCTGTGGATCAAAGAGTAATTCGTAGTGTGGGTGTTGGCTGGCACCGATATCGATGGCGGAGCGCCGGTTACCCGCGTGCAAAGTACTGGTAACGCCAAGTTCGTGCAAGCACTCAAGACTACCAGGCAATACCGGCAACGCTTTCAGGTCGAGGGTCGCATCAACACCGGAGGCCTGCAGCATCTCGCCCAAATGTCCCGCCAGACCAAACCCCGTGATATCAGTACACGCCGAGGCGCGGTTTTCGACAAAAATATCCCGGGCTCTTTGATTGGACAACAGCATCATTTCCACCGCGGCATTGACCCAGCGGCCTTGGGCCAGATGCTGCATATCGGCGGCAAACAGCGTACCCGTGCCCAACGCTTTTGTCAGAATCAGCACCTGCCCTGCCCGCATGCCGCCTTTACGCAGCAGAAGGGCCTCATCGGCGATGCCGTTAACCGCAAAACCAACCGACAACTCCGCGCCCTCAGTGGTATGCCCGCCAACCAGCTGAACGCGCTCTTGTCGCAGTTGTTCGACACTTCCTTGCATAAGTTGTTGTAACAGGTGACGCGTCGCTGACGGCGTGCCGTATGGCGTTGACATAACCGCCATAGCCGTGACGGCCTCGCCCCCCATGGCATAGATATCGCTTAATGCATGATTGACGGCTATTTTTGCTAACAAGTAGGGATCATCAATAAAGGCCTTGAAGACATCGACACTATGTAGCATTAACTTACCCGCGGGCGCTTGATACACCGCCGCGTCATCCAACGCATTCGTGTCCAAGCCAAGGCCAGCGAGCACCTCCCTGAGTAGGTCTGCACTGACCTTGGATCCACAGCCGCCACACTGCATCTGAGCATCAACGCCGGCAAGCAGGCCGACCGCCCGGGGGGGCGACATCGCTGGCAGATGAGTAAACTGACTCATAAAGCGCCGGTCGATCGCATCTTTCCAGTGCCAGACCCAGCGGCCCTTGGCGCTGTAGCCGTACTTACTGGCCACCGCGCCACGGTCGCCGGTGGAAATCAGCGACAAAAACGTCTGCTGGGGTACGTAGGGCTTCAATGGCTTGTCGAGCAGCAATCGGCGAATATTACAGAACAACACGGGCCCCTGCCGAACCGCGAACACGCCAGCCTTGGGGCGGGGATGATTGACTACACGGGCAATATCACCGGCGGCAAATATGTCGTCATAATTTTGCACCTGCAAGGTATCCCGGGTCTCGACAAAGCCATTGTCGTCTGTTGCCAGGGGGGTTGCTGCGAGCCAAGACTGGGCGGCCGCCGATGTCACCCAGAAGACCTCATCCATCGAGACAGCTTCGCCGACGACCGGCACAAGGTGTTTACCCTGCACCGCAGCCACTCGGAATTGGGTGTGCAATGCAATACCACGCTGACGTAAAATCTCACTGAATGTGCGCTGCACTGTCTCGGTATAACCCGGCAATACCGTGTCATTGTCAATGAACAGGTGCATATTGATGGGCTGACTGATGGACCCCGCTGCGTGCAGTTGCTGAAGCGCGTGATGTATCGCGAGACACAACTCAACACCACCGGCACCGCCGCCAACGACGCCAATGTCTTGTGCCGAGCCGGCCTTGAGACGCTCCAAGCAGGCCTGCCACTTGTGCAAAAACTGGTTGATGGGCTTGACGGCGATCACCGACTCACTCGCACCGGGACCGTCGAGCCAGGCCGGTGTAATACCGATATCGATAGACAGTACATCGTAGCCGACGTCAGGCCGCCCCTGGCAGCGGACAATGCGCTGGATCGGGTCAATATCATAGGCGCTGGTCTGCAGAAAACGTACGTCCGCAAAACGGCACAAGGGCACAAGGTCGATATGCATATCCGCGGCACTGTAGTGCCCGGCCACCATACCCGGCAGCATACCGGAATAAGGCGTCTCGGCATCTGGACTGATCAAGGTCACCTGCAAACCACTGATGGGCTGCATGGCCAACATGCGTATAAGAATGACGTGGCTATGCCCGCCACCCAGTAGCACCAGTTCTTTGGCAATAAAATTCGATGGGGTCAAAATCTAACAGCCCTCTTTGCTAGAAACTCACCTAGCGCGGCAATAGCCTGCTTACCTTCCGGTATGCGCGCTGCTAGCACCTGAAACACATGTGGCATGCGTGGCCAAATTGTCAATTCAACACTTCCACCCTGGGACTCAACCGCCGCGACCAACCGCTGCGCGTCACTCAATAGCAACTCAGTGTCGCTGACATGGACGAGCAGTGGTGGTAACCCGCTCAGGTCGCCAAATAAGGGGGATGCGAGGGGTGCTTTAGCATCCCGTTCATTGAGATAAAAGCCGGCCATCTTGGTCAGGCCGCGCGGCGTTAGCATGACGTCAGTGTCAACGTTGGTGACCATGCTGTCACCGGACAACGTCAGGTCCACCCAGGGCGACAACAGTATTGCTCTGTAGGGTAACGGCAACCCACGGTTTTTCAGATTCAACAATAGCGCTAATGCCAGACCACCTCCGGCTGAATCGCCGCCCAAGGCGATATCCCCCGCCTCATATCCCTGCTTCAGTAACGCGCGATAGCACTGCGTCACCTGATCCAGTGCCGTTGGAAATGGATGCTCGGGGGCAAGCGGATAATCCACTAACAAGACCTTTAGGCCGGCGGCCTCTGCCAGCCGCCAGGCAAGCTCTCGATGACTATCCAGGCCGCCAGCCACGTACCCACCGCCGTGCAGATACAACAGTACGCGTGATGCGCCACTGGCAGGTGCCTGCAACCACTCACACGGCAGCTCACCGATCGTTTCATGACTCACCTGAATATGTTTCGGTGGCGCACTGCCGAGCCGTCCGGCCGAGGTTAGATGCGAACGAAACGCATCAACATCCTCGACCTGGTCAAAATGTGGCTGGACAGCGCGACGAATAAGGTAACTGATGACCTTAGCTCTGATGCTCATGCTTGTCTGACTCCCTGCCAGCGTAATAGGTGATCAACAGGCCGTGAGCCCATGACCAGGAATAGTCTAATCATCCAGGCTGAGATCCTGAAATTGTAATTCATGCAGGGTGTAATACAGACCCTTCTGCGCTAGCAGTGCATCATGGGTACCCAGTTCGCGAACCTCACCATGGTGCAGTACCAACACCTGATCCGCCTCTTTGATGGTTTGCAGACGGTGAGCAATGAGGATCGAGGTTCGGCCAGCCATGAGTTTGTGTAAGCCGTCCTGAATAAGGCGCTCTGTTTCCGTATCGATACTGGCAGTCGCCTCATCGAGAATCAAAATTTCCGGGTCTGCCGCCAGCACACGCGCAAACGCTAGCAGCTGCCGCTGGCCTTGAGACAGGTTCGCGCCCCGCTCTACCAACGGCGTGTCGTAACCATCCGGCAGACGCTCAATAAATTCATGGGCGTTGACGGTCACCGCGGCCTCTATAGCGCGCTGACGACTGATCAGTGGATTGCCAAGTACGATATTATCCATGATGGTGCCAGAAAAAATATGGAAGTCCTGCAATACAACACCAATACGCGCCCGCACGTCCTTGCTGCGCAGATCGTTAAGATCAACGTCGTCGAGGAAAATCATATTGCGCTCAAAGTCGTAGAACCGACCCAACAAGCGAATCATGGTGCTTTTCCCAGATCCCGTAGGACCGACGATCGCCAACTTCTTGCCAGGCTCGATCGTCACCGACACGCCGCTGAGAATTGGCATCTCGGGGGTATAGCCAAATCGCAGGTCGCGAAACTCAACCTTACCACGCAGGCGCGCGGGTAAACTCACCGGGTTCGCCGGCTCATGGATTTGCTCGTCCCAGTCAAGCGCCTGAAAAATACGCTCGCCGCTCGCCATGGCCCGAAACAATACGTTGAGCTGCTCGCCAAGCATCACTACCGGCGTAAACAGCATATTCATAAAGCGCGTAAATAGGATCACGCCACCCAGACTCATCTGCTCCTGTACCACGGCGCCGCCGCCATACCAGATGATAATACCCAAGCCGATAGCCGCCAGGCTATCGTTAAAGGCACTGTACGCTGTCGAGAGATTGATCGAGCGATTCTCCAGCGCTAGATTACGTCCATTGATCTGCGTGTACGCCTCCAGATTATGGGCCTGGCGTTCGTTCAATTGCACCTCCTGCATGCCCGACAGGTTTTCTTGTAGGTTCTGATTGAGGGCCGAGACCGTGTTACGCAATGCGCGAAATATTTGGCGTGTAGCGCGCCGGAAGAAGTGCGTCGCAATACCCACCACCGGCACCAGCAGCAGCAATATCAGGGTTAACCGGACACTGGTTGAAAGCATGATCATCAGGGCCACAAGAAATGGCACAAACTCGCCGATCAGGCTTCCCATGCCTCGTAGCATTTCATACAGCGCCTCAACATCGTTGGTGACCCGGGTCATGATTCGGCCCGTTGGCACCTTGTCGTAGAATGAACTTGGGCGATGTTCAATGTGTGCAAACAAATCTTGACGCAGGTCTCGTAGGGCATTAACGATGGCGCTGATCAATGTCAGTCGATGGGCATGACCGGTGATGCCCGAGATGATCATCGCCAGTAGAAACAGCAGGCCGGCTGCATAAATCGGTTCGATACCCAGTTGAGACTCTACCCATTGGGTGAGCGCTATCATGCCAAGGTCCGGCATATTGCTATTCGCATTACCCACAATAATGTAGTCCACCAGAACCCGCGAGATGATGATCTCCATGCTCACCGCCACGCAACTGGTGATCAAAATCAGCACGGCACTGAATAACAAGCGCGGACGATATGGCCTAAGCCAACTCATCACCCGCAACAGGAGTTGCCCGTTCAGCACGGTCCCGGACAATTCGGCGTCGAACATAGCGTGATTTTTGCTGCTGCCTGGGCTGTTGGGCGCCTGCTCGTTGCCTGCTTGCTCGTTGCTTGCTTGGACACTCATCGTGACGCCCCTTGCACAGGGTCAACTGTCGACAGCGCATCGACACTCACAGTCTGCGCACGCTCAAGCGCCGCATAGGGGCCACCGTTACGCATCAGCTGTGTATGTGAGCCCACCTCGACAATACGCCCCTCGTCAATAACAACAATCCGGTCAGAATGCCGCAGCGTCGACACGCGATGGGATACTAGAATCGTCGTGCGGTCACCTCGCATGCCTTTCAGTCGAGTCAGAATATGCTCCTCGGTTTCTGTATCGACACTACTAAAGCAATCGTCAAGAATCAGCACCGCAGCATCACGAATCAGCCCACGCGCCAGGGTCGTGCGCTGCTTCTGGCCACCAGACAGTGTGACACCTCGCTCACCGATAAGGGTGCGCATCTGTTCAGGGAACCCCTCGATCGTGTCTCGCAGTGCCGCGGCTTCGGCGGAATCCCAGACCATCTCGAGTTGTCGGGCCGGATCATCGTAGCTGATGTTGTCGCGTAACGGCTCACCAAACAAAAAGGGATCCTGCAGCACCTGGGCAATTTGGCCACGGACTTGACTCAAGGGGTAGTCGCAGATATCCACACCATCGACAAACAAGCAACCCCGGGGGGTATCGACCATGCGGGTGAACAGCTTCAGCAATGTTGATTTTCCAGCCCCAACACGGCCAACGATGGCTATGGACTCACCCGCCTTGATATGCAGATTAATATCGGATAACACGGGGGAAGTGGTGCGCGGGTAGGAAAAGGTCAGGTTTCTGAATTCAAACTCGCCACGAATCTGTATTGCTGCAGCCCCAGTCGGGGCATCCTTTATCTCAGGCTCAGCATCAAATATCTCATGCAGGCGACGCGTGGCGACGGCGCCACGCTGCAATAACGTCAGAAACATGCCTGCCATGCGTATGGGCTGCAAGAGCATATTCAGACAGGCCAGAAAAAACACCAGATCACCCACAGAAATCTCACCCGCCAAGACCTGACTGCCGCCATAAACGATAATCAACAGTTGTGCGGCAGCGGCCTGGAATGGCATCCACGCACTCATCAGCGAATTGACGCGAGATTGGTCATAAAACGCGGTGGCATAGTCCTGATTGGTGACGCCAAAGCGGCGTATCTCGTTGTCTTCCTGCGCCTGAGCTTGCACCGTACGAATTCCACTCAGATTTTCCTGCACCAAGGACGACAGCGATGACAGGTTTTTCTGCACAGCCAGTGAGGTCTCCGCCAATTGGCGGGACATCCACCAGCCGTAGTAAAAAATCAAAGGCAGAATGGGCACGATCATCAGGGTCAACGAGGGTGATTTGTACATCATGGCACTGACCCCGAATAAGGGCGCATAAACGATGATCACAACCTGAATCAGGCCGAACGCTACGAGGCGCTGAATCAGGGAGATATCCTGGATGGCACGGGTCATGATGTCGCCCACACCCATGCGCGACAGAAAGTCGCTACCCTGCTTTTGCATGCTACTGTAAAGCCGCTGGCGCAGGTCGTAAGACACGAGTTGACCCACACGGCGTACCTGACGTCGAGCATGCACTACAAATACAAAACGCATACAGACACATAACATCAGCGCCACAGCGATCTGCCCGACAGTGAAATCCTGTACCTGTGTCGCCTGGGTGCTTAGCACATCGATGGTGTCGATACCGACAGACACCATATAGTACGTACTGACTTCAAAGAAACGCGCGACAAAAAACGAGAACAGGCCTGCCAATACCTGATAACGGTAGGGGTGGAGAAATGGCAGTAAACGTATAAGCGACTTCAAAAGGGACATCCTAGGAAACGGGCCGTATTCTGCCACAACTTAGCCGGCGAGGTGAAATTTGGTCGCCTGGCTGCAATTGACTGGGTATACTGCGGGCCCCGACCCTAGCAGACTCGCAGTGCGACTTGAAAAGTAACTCTATGCCAACCCATTCCGACCGCCTTCCTGATTTTGTTTTTAACCTGATTGTCTTGTCACTGGCGTTCACCAGTGGCTTCATTATCATGTCGATAGAGCTTCTGGGGGGCCGCATTTTGGCGCCCTACTTCGGCAGCAGCATTTATGTCTGGGGCAGTATCATCACGATCTTCATGCTGTCGCTATCTATCGGTTACCTAACCGGCGGTCGGCTGTCTATTTCAAATCCACACTTGGGTCGCTACGGGCTATTTTTTATTGCCGCAGCTCTGGCACTGATCCCTACTATCTACGGCAGTGACGCCATTATGGATTGGGTGTTTGTTCGCCTAGAGGATCCGCGCTATGGCTCTTTAGCCGCGTCGACGCTGTTGTTTTTCATTCCCACAGCGATTCTCGGCATGATCGCACCCTACTCTGTTCGTCTGCTCGTTGCCGAGGCCGAGCATGCTGGGCAGATTGCTGGTCGATTGTATTTTGTCTCAACGCTCGGCAGTGCCCTGGGCACACTTGCCACCTCGTTTTACCTGGTGCTGTGGTTCGAAGTTGATGGCATTCTCATCACGATGAGCGCTGTTCTTGCCACGGCGGGTCTTCTGGCTATCATTGCCCACCGGAGTCGCTGATATGCGCATAGTCCTACTTATCACCTACTTACTGCTCGCCACATCGCAGACCGCGAACGCCAAAGATATTCATCGCGAGAAATCGTTATACCGCAATATTATCGTCAAGCAGGAAGCCCAACGCCGTTGTCTGATTTTTACTGTCAAACGCTCGGATCGCAATCAAACCTGCATCGACATGTCGGACCCCAGGCGGATAGTCTTTGCCTATGTGCGCATGGCCATGGGTGGGCTATTGTTAAACGCGAACCCCCAGCGCGTACTCGTGATTGGCCTAGGCGGTGGCACACTGCCTGTCGCCTTGTCTGAACTGTATCCCACAGCAACCATTGATACCGTAGAAATCGATGAAGCCGTGGTACGGGTTGCCAAGCAGTTTTTCAATTTTACGGAAACCGCTCAACTCAAGGTCCACGTGAGCGACGCCCGGGTATTTATCAAGCGCGCACTACTGCGTAAAACACACTATGACCTGATCATTCTTGATGCCTTTACTGGCGACTACATCCCAGAGCACCTGATGACCGCAGAGTTCCTTGAGGAATCCCGGAACCTGCTGACGCCTGAGGGCATCTTGGTGGCCAACACCTTCTCAACCAGCGTATTGTATGATCACGAGTCTGTGACCTACCAGAGCGTCTTTGGCGACTTCCTTAACTTTAAGCTACCGACGACGGGCAATCGCGTTGTGATCGCGAGTCGCAAAGGGTTACCCAGTGATTTTCAAATCAAAAGCCAGGCCCTTAAATTGGTCGACCGCTTAGCACCTTACGGCGTCGATCCACGGGCGTTCCCCGCGAATATGAGTCGCACCAAGGACTGGGACACGACCAAACGCGCATTAACCGATCAGTATTCGCCCGCGAATTTGCTGCGCGGCGATGAGTAAGGATTCAGCGCTCAGCAGACGGCTTGAAGCCACCGCACTGCTGCCCTATGGCACCTGCGATGGCAAGCGTTGCAAGATGTTGCAGGCGACCTTAGGACGCTAGATTTTTACCTTGATCCTTCCAGTAGCGGTCTTTGAGCAGGCGTTTATATAGCTTGCCGGTTGGGTGACGCGGCAGCTCTTGCTCAAAATCAATACTCCGTGGACACTTAATGTGGGATAAGTGGCTGCGACAAAACTCGATGAGCTCAGCTTCAAGCTCAGGCCCTGCATCGTCCAGGTTCTTGGGTTGGACCACCGCCTTAACCTCTTCACCAAAATCTGGGTTAGGAACGCCGAAGACGGCAGCATCCATAACCTTCGGGTGCGTCACCAGCATATTCTCGGTTTCTTGAGGGTATATATTGACGCCCCCTGAGATAATCATATAGCTCTTGCGATCGGTCAGATACAGATAGCCGTCTGCGTCGACATAACCGACATCACCGAGGGTGCTCCAGCCTTTAGGGTGACGAGACTCCTTCGTCTTGGCATCATCATTGTAATACTCGAACTCGCCACCACCCTCAAAGTAGATGGTGCCTGTCTCGCCCTGCGCAACGTCGTCGCCTTCATCATCGACAATATGTAGCACTGCCGTAATCGCTCGACCGACAGAGCCGCGGTGAGCAAGCCACTCCTGCGAATTCAGCGCCACAAAGCCATTACCTTCTGACCCCGCGTAATACTCAAAAATGACAGGCCCCCACCAATCGATCATTTGTTCCTTAATGGGTATAGGGCACGGCGCTGCCGCGTGTATCGCGCATTCCAGGCTGGAGACATCAAACCTAAGGCGCTCTGCGTCATCTAACTTAAGCATGCGAACAAACATGGTGGGCACCCACTGGGAATGCGTAATACGGTACCGTTCGATAGCCTGTAGCGCAGCCACCGGTTCAAAGTGGGACATGACTACACAAGTCATGCCCAACGATAAAAAGGCCATAGTGAAAGCCAGTGGCGCGGCATGGTAAAGTGGCGCTGGACTTAAATAGATACTGTCCTCGGTGGCACCGTAAAGCAGCTGAAAGATATTCGGGCCTGTGTCGGCACCAAATCCCTCCGTTGGCAACGGCTTCAATACACCCTTGGGACGGCCGGTGGTGCCCGACGAATACAGCATGGATATACCCAGACTCTCGTCCTCAATCGGGGTCACCGGCATAGCAGCGGTGGCCTCCTCCCAACTGTCGAAGCCGGCGATGGTGCCGTCCAGCATGTAGCATTGCTCAATGCCCGGCACAGTCTCCAGCAAGCGTTCTACCACGGATTGCTGAGCCCGGGTGGTAATAAATACCCGCGCGCTGCAATCGGTGACGATATATTTAACTTCTTCTTCCTGCAGGCGATAACTAATACAGGTAAAATACAGACCGGCACGCGTAGCGGCCAGGCATATCTGCAGATAGCGAGGGTGGTTTTCCATCATGATGGCAATATGATCGCCGCGCACCAACCCCAAGTGACGGAAGAGTCTCGCGGCCTGATTAGAGGTCTGCTCCAGTACTTGCCGGGTGATGACTTCACCCGTTTCGGCCATGATATAGGCGGGTTTCTCGGGGTTGGCTTGAGCCAGTACACCTGGATGCATAATGTTTTCCTTCTGAAGATTAATGCGTTAACCCGCGCTCTCTGGCGCAGTGTCTTGCCGACATCAACAATGCCTACCCCCGGTAGAAAACTCAATACATGATCCGTGTTTCAATCGCTGAAACTCACCGTGAATTCGCCGCCTTGCTGAAACAGCCAGCAAAGCGATAAAACCAGATCAAATAAAAAGTGAACTCGTCGATGGGTCCGTGGTCTTATCTTTATAATAAAAATAGCGACAACCTGATTGCCTATGAACGAAGAATCAAACGGTGAGGAACGGCGTAAATTCCAGCGCTATGATCATTCAGGCCTGACCATCAATGTTGCTCGCCCCGGCCTAGCAGGTTTTTTGGCCGTTAACCCGCGCAGTGAATGTCTCGACTTCAGTCTTGCGGGCCTGCAATTTGGCTGCCAGCAGTCTTTCCGGCCAGGCGAAAAGCTTATCTTAGATTTATGCGTCGCCGACATCACGCTCAAAGAATTGAACGGCGTGGTCGTCAAGAGCCGTGAGGAAGACGATGGCAGTTGGTGCACCGGCGTCAAGCTGTGCTTCAAGCAACGTCGCATGCAACGTCCCCACATCACGCGCAAACTGCTACAAATCGAAGACCGACTGCGTTGCACACAAGCTTACCCGTATCCCTCTAGCGATAGCTAAACCTTGTCTCTCACAACCCCAACCTCCCCAAACTACCCCCAATAACCGCACGATAGTGGTTCTCTACATGGCGGGCCCAGTGTTTATGCCTATACTCAAAGTATGAGTACCTCGGAACCTCAAAACGCTTCACTCACGTTGCGTACCAGCGTCGATAAAATGCACGTACTAGTCACGGTGACTGCTGCACTGGCAGGCGGTGTACCCCTTGCCGAAAACCAGCTGCTCGAGGCACTTAGTACCCTAAATATACCCGAAAGCCAGATACTCAGCGAGCCTATCCAACAGCTACTCAACGGTGAGGCTGCGGAAGACATCTGCATCGCTTGTGGTCTGGCGCCAGTGAGTGGCGAAGACGCAACGTTCGTTCCCCTGATTGATCTGAGTGACCTTGATGAATCCTTCATAGACACACAATGTGCCATTGACTTTTATGACACCAAAATGTATCCCGCAGTTGAACCCGAGACACCGCTGATGCGACGCTTACCACCGACGATAGGTGTCGATGGTACTGATGTTTTCGGTGAGGCGATTAGTGCGGTGCCTGGCAAGGATCTGCTGTTCAAGTCCTGCGAGGGCTCGCGCGTTGCGCCCCAGGACAGTGATTTGTTGCTCGCTACCCTGCATGGTTATCCGATTATTGAGCTCACGGGTGTGCGTGTGGCCAACATGCTGGTACTGCCCTCCGCTGATCTAGATTCTGGTCATATTGACTTTGATGGTTCTGTCTCTATCAAAGGGGACGTCAAACCGCGCGTGGAGGTCAAGGCAACGGGTGATATTTTCGTCAAAGGAACCGTCGAAAGCGCCTCCTTGATAGCGGGTGGACAGATCGTCATTGGCGGCGGGGTTATCGGTGAAACCTTGTCCGACAAACATAACGCGCCAAAGATCACCACCCGCCTGCAGGCTGGCAGCGATATTCATGCCCAGTTTTTACAACAGGTCGAGGCGACTGCCGGCGCCTCCATCCTCGTGCAGCGTTATGCCCTACATTGCCACCTGAAGGCGAGGATGGCCGTGGTGGTAGGTGAGCGCGGTGGCAAAGGTATTATTCTGGGTGGCTGGGCCGATGCGGGGACATCACTGCGAGTCAATATCATCGGCTCTAATGCCTACATAGAAACACGCGTTAGCGTGGGGCAAATTCATAGCCTATTTGCTGAGCAATCACGTCTGG
The DNA here is from genome assembly GCA_047626255.1 of Candidatus Azotimanducaceae bacterium. Taxonomy (GTDB): domain Bacteria; phylum Pseudomonadota; class Gammaproteobacteria; order Pseudomonadales; family Azotimanducaceae; genus UBA4582. Next base: position 715 of record JBLHRT010000021.1, on the reverse strand, counting down.
CGCTTGAGTTGGAGCAGCGCGGCGATGAATCAAATCGCTTGCAAGAGATTCTCACGAAGCTATCTCGACCCAGCACGACGAACCAACCGAGACTCCTGATGACCGCCCGCATAGAAAAAGCCCAATCTGTCGTGATGATGCTAGATGCCCGGATTGCAAAGCTGCACCAGCACATGGGCAAACTAGCCATGGATATCCTTGAGGCACAGGCGGCTTACATTCAAGTCAATAGAAAACTTTACAGCAACACTCGCGTTACGGTTAATGGCAGCCAGCAGGTCATTCAACAAGAACAGTCTAAAACCCGCATCATGAATAACCATAACCAGCTGGTCTTCACTTAGCGTTAAGCCAGCCTTACGTTAGTGAAACGTCGCGCCCAATGGGCGGCCCTGTCCTAGACCGCCGTATAACCCCCATCAATCACCAGTTCACTACCCGTCATGAATGATGAGTCATCCGATGCGAGGAACAAAATCCCCTTCGCAATATCCTCCGCCACTCCCAGTCGGCCAATCGGGTGTTGCTCTGTGAGCATCTCGCGCAGCCCCTCTTCGGTCATATTACCTTCATCAATCACATCAACAAGGCTGCTTATCATGGGTGTCCAGATATAGCCGGGATGTACAGAATTGACGCGAATGTTATAGCCCATCTTGCCGCAATGAACGGCGACAGACTTGGTTAACAGGCAAACGCCGCCCTTAGATGCATT
>JBLHRT010000020.1:0-17976 GCA_047626255.1 Candidatus Azotimanducaceae bacterium | reverse complement strand
GGCGCACCCGGGCGAGCCGGAACGCATGCAGCAAGGGCCTGACTCGCAGCGTCGAACCCTTGAAAATGACACCTTTGAAATACAACAGATGAATCGGGATATACAACAGTGCAACGCCATAAAGCGTGAGCAGGATGGCGGGCAGATCAAGCACCGACGATGCCTGCTCGACCAGATCAAAATAGAGGAACACACCGATCGCCGAGAAGAACAGCAACTGATAGATCTCCACAACCCCCAGCATGATCATGCTGGATACGGCCTGCCAAACAGGCACATCGTGACGTTTGAGCAGGTACAACGACATGGCACCCTTGCCCACCTGCTCATTCACCAACGACAATATGTAGGCACTGGCGCGTATGGGCAGAATCTGTGTAAACCGCAGACTGTCGGCATTAAACCAACGAATGACCCGCCAGGTCGCGTGAGCGTCCACTACGTAGAAGAACACTGAATAGGGGATCATCAGGCACAGCCAAAGCACCCAGTTGGCCTCACCAAAAAATTCGCTCATATACGCCATGGGCGTCAACCCATCTCGCAACGCTGCAGCCTCGACCCGCGTATAAACCAGATAGAAGCACCCTAGGGTGACAACCCAGGTAATGAGCTTGAACAACAGTGCCCGGCCCTTAACCGCCGTACCAGCCGTGCGCTTTGTCATAGGGTTGCCTACTTGCCGTAACGTCGTTCGCGTTGTTGGTAAATACGTAAGGCCCGCCAAAAATCGATCATGCGAAATGCCGGCCAATAGACTTCTGTGAAATAGAGCTCTGAATAGGCGCTTTGCCACAGTAAGAACCCCGACAGGCGCTCCTCACCCGATGTGCGAATAATCAAATCGGGATCCGGTATGCCGTCGGTATACAGGTACTGACCAAAACGTTCCTCGGTGATTTGATCCACGGTCAGACTACCATCTTCGATCTCTCCTGCCATCTTTTTTACCGCATCAATAATCTCAGCACGGCCGCCATAGCTGATGGCGATATTCACCTGAAATCGATCATGATCCTTAGTCAGCGCCTCGACTTTATCGATTTCCTCTACCATGGCTGCCGAAAGATCCTCACGTCGGCCGATCACTTTGATGCGCACGCCTTCCTTTTTAATCTTCGGATCAACCTGAAAGTGCTTGAGCTTAGCCATGATCAACTCCATCAAGTAATCCACTTCTTCTGGGCTACGTTTGAAGTTCTCAGTGGAAAAAGCAAACAGGGTGATGATCTTAATATCCAGACGCCAACACCAGTCGAGAAATGCCTCGAGCTTGTCTGAACCCGCATTGTGGCCCTCAATGGTATTGGTGAACCCCTTGTCTTTGGCAAATCGACGATTACCATCAACAATCAAGCCAATGTGGTGGGGCCGCGGGCCGGCGTTAATCTGTCGCCAGAGCACGCGCTCATATAATTTGTAGAGAATAGCGGGAACGTTCATCAATGCAGGTATCGGATAGCGAACACGGATTATTCCAGACTGCGAACAAACCGCAACCTCTAATGTGGTCTAATCAGACTATGGGGCGAATAGCCCTGTTAGGGGGTGCTAGACCTGATGACAAACAACCGTTTTTAGACAAGCACCCTAGCCCAAAACGTAATCAGCGGGCTTGGTGTTGGGCCGCAAACATGGGTATTATGCCCGATGACCTTATTTCTCTAAGATGTGCGCAAACATGCAAGCCGACCCACCAAGGAGCCACTCATGTCAGAAGCCAAGTCTCATACAACCGCCCCTGCAGCCAGCCCCAATGCGCGGGTCAACTACCCGCCGACCTTCGCCTCTGTTACTGAAGAACGCAAAGATCGCAAGCGCAAGCTCACTGCGGCTCTGCGACTGTTCGGAAAATTTGGCTTTGATGAAGGCGTCGCCGGTCATTTCACCGTTCGCGATCCAGAGCATACAGATTCCTTCTGGGTTAACCCCTTTGGTCGCTCCTTTAAGCAAATGCGCGTCTCCGATCTTATTCGCGTAAATCATGAGGGCGAGATTGTCGAAGGTAGTGGTCCTCTGAATGGCGCGGCGTTCGCCATTCACTCGCAAATCCATAAGAACCTGCCCCATGTGACGGCAGCAGCCCACACCCACTCTCTATATGGCAAGACATGGTCGTCTCTGGGACGCCTGCTTGATCCCCTGACCCAAGATTCCTGTGCCTTCTATGATGATCATGTATTGTTTGATGATTACACAGGCGTCGTGCTTGACACCTCCGAGGGCGAGCGCATCGCCAGCGCGCTGGATCACAAGAAGGCCGCCATCCTGCAGAATCATGGCCTACTGACGGTGGGTCAGACGATTGAAGAGGCCGCGTGGTGGTTTATCACCATGGAACGTAGCTGCCAGTCACAGCTGATGGCTGAAGCTGCTGGCAAGCCTATACATATTCGACCCGATATCGCCAAGCTTACGCAAACACAGGTCGGCTCTGCTGCCGGTGGTTGGTTCAGCTTTCAGCCGTTGCATGATGTTATTGTGGCTGAACAGCCCGATATGTTCGACGACTGATGAGATCATGATCAACAGGGCAGTGAGCGTTGCAGCTCACTGTCCCGGCATGTCAGATAACCCATCAGCTGCCTCGTCCTTAAGTGAACGCAGGCGCTCAAAACGGCGCTTCTGCCGGTAAGGATAGACATCCATTATCCGATTGTGGCGAATATTGTCTTGCAATTCCTCCCAGAACTCCGCAGTAAACAGGTCCGCATGGTGCTCACAAAACAACTCCTTGAGCTTACCGGAGCTGAACAGAAAGTTTTTGAATTCCTCGGGAAACACATCATCGGGACCAACACTGTACCAAGGCTCTGACGCCATGGTGTCCTCTGGGTAGCGCGGCGGTGGTATGCGACGAAAATTCACCTTGGTCAGATAGCATATCTCGTCGTAGTCGTAAAATATCACTCGACCATGGCGGGTGACGCCAAAGTTCTTCAACAACATATCACCGGGAAAGATATTGGCCGCGGCAAGCTGCTTAATGGCGTTGCCGTATTCGTCCAATACCTGGCTTAATTCAAAGTCGGACTTATCACGAATATACAGGTTCAATGGCGTCATCAAACGTTCGGTGTACAGGTGACTAATCGTTACATGCTCATCCGTCACGGTGACAGACGAGGCTGCGACTTTCTGTAACTCGTCGAGCAATTCTTGAGAGAACCGCGCCCGCGGTAACTTAAAGTGAGTAAATTCTTGGGTATCGGCCATCCGTCCTACCCGGTCGTGCGTCTTGACGAGGTAGTAGGCTTGCTTGACCTGCTGTCGTGTGACAGATTTGGTGGGCGAGAATTTGTCTTTGATGATTTTAAAGACAACCTGGTACGACGGCAGCGTAAAGACCGACATCACCAAGCCCTTAATACCCTCGGCTAATACGAATTGATCATCGGAGGCCTCGAGATGATCGAGAAAGCCACGATAAAACTCCGTCTTACCATGCTTGTAATAACCGAGGGCGGTATACAGCTCCCAACGCTTCTTATTCGGCAACAGCTCCTGCAAGAAGGTCACCAATTCATTGGGATGATCCGTATCGACCATAAAATAGGCACGCGTAAAGCTGAAGATAATACTCAAGTCACTGTCGGTCCATATCACCGTATCAACAAACAGACCCGACCCTGTGTCATCCACATCACTGGCATTGTGCACCGGAATGGCGAGGGGAAACTGATGCTCACCAATACTCATCTTGCCTACCAGATAGGCGCCCTTGTTACGGTAGAACACCGCCTTCAACATATCAAAACGCACCTCGGCGCTTTGCCTAAGCAACGGAATGGCGCTTCGCATCGTAGTGACCATTTGGGCAATACAGCCCGCTTGATCGAGCCAGGCAATGGTAAACCCTGTGTCATTGAGCATCTGCTGCAGCAACCCACCCAAATCATACGATGGCCCATAGCTACGAGACAGATCGGCGTCAAACTGGGGGCGTGGTAACAAGGGCTCTTCGACAAACACATAGTGATCAGACAGATATTTTCCATGCCAGGTGCGGCGAAATACGGTGTTGAAGACGGTCTCAGCCAGATCAAAATCAGGGCGTTTACGAATCAGTGTCTGGAATTCCCGCTTGATCACAGACCAGTCTTCCACAGGCAATTGGTTGGGGGAGATCATCTCACCCAAAGTCTCTGTCGTCATGTGGGTCGCCTGTCGATACAGGGTGATGCGATCGGCGGCGGCTTGTTGAGCACCGAGCCAGTCAGCCCCCTCAAAGCGCGCCTGCGCACCCCCCGTGATGGCTTGAAACTCACGACGATAGTCGTCGAAACCCTGCAGAATCAAGCTTGCAATATGGGCGGCCTGACTGATCAAGATGGTCATCTCACGAATTTTCCTGTTGTAATTAAAACGAACGGCACTATAGTTCTTTTTTTGGTCAGACCAACTTGGTATTACCAGCTCGGTCAGACCAATGCGGCTTATCAACCAACCTCTGAACAGCGCGCTTAGGCGCTACCGACCAACCCCAATCGGAAGCCCAAAATACAGCCCATGACCCTATCCAGTGCAGACAGCCATAGCAAGTCCCGAGCAGAGGAAATCAGCGCGATATTGCGCGATGAAATTCTTTGCGGTCAATATCGCCCCGGTGAGCGCCTGCCCTCAGAGCGTGATCTTGCCCTTCGGTTCGCGACAAACCGTGGCGCGGTGCGTGAATCTCTGAAGAAACTTGAGCAACTCGGTGTGGCCGCTATCAACCCTGGCGGTGCCAGAGTAGTACCTGTCGAGGATGCATCGCTGTCAATCCTCGGGCCACTGCTGGATTTGGAGCCCGTCCCGAACGCTCGTCTGGTCGATCAGGTCCTCGAAGTACTCGGCGCATTGATCGCTCAGTCCGCTAGGGCCGCCGTTAACATCGCGGATGCTGGCCAGATCCAACGATTGCTCGATCTTGTCGACCAACTCCAGCAGGCGAACGACGATGCCGACGCCAGCCATGCACATTGGAAAGCACTGGCTCGGCAGTTTGCCCATATCAATAACAACCTTGTATTGCACCTCATGTTGAATGGACTGAAAACACAATTCGTCTCACGCATGAGCATTCTAGGTCTGCAGGTCCACATTTCACCCGCAGAAAACCAGATGGTGCTGCAGACTATGACCGCGGGTCTTCAGCAGGGTCATGCCGACCAAGTGAGCGGCGCGATTACCCAACACTTTGACTTGCTGCGACAGGGCGTCGAACTCGCCCTGAGCAACCGTGTCAGCCAGCAAACAGCGATAACCGCTGATTCCACCGGTCTTCACGAGGAGCAACGCTGATGTCCCATCAAATCAAGGCCGGCATCACCATCGGCGTGCTCTTTGTTTCCGCGATGATGGCCTACGGCATCGTCATATCAGCACCTTCGCCGGTGCAGGTCGAACCCGAGGAAGTCGCGACCACCATTCGCGTGCAGACCATCACGATCCAGCCAGTACGCCTAAAAGTACGTTCCCAAGGTAATGTCGAACCCTTAACGGAAAGCCCGCTGATTCCTGAAGTTTCTGGCAAAGTGAAATGGATATCGCCGAAGCTGGTGGCCGGTGGTTACGTTGAAGCCAATGAGGTGCTGTTGCACATTGATGATCGCGATTATCAATCTCTGGTTGCCCGCAGCGACGCTGCCCTTGCCCGAGCTAGCGCTGAAGATGAACTGGCTGGCTTCGAGCTGAGTCGATTGCAGGAACTGGTGAAGCGTCAACTCACAAGCCAATCGACATTAGAGGGGGCCCTGCGGGGCCAGCGCATCGCGAGCGCGACCCTTGCGGAAGCCAAAGTTAATCTCACCCAAGCACGCCGAGACCTGCAACGTACGAAAATTCGAGCACCGTATAATGGCTTGGTGCGCAGCACGCAGGTCGATCAGGGGCAATTCGTCGCGCGCGGTGCCACCTTAGCATCCATTTACTCTGCCGACACTGTTGAGGTGCGACTGCCACTAGCGGATAGCCAACTCGCATTTCTTAACCTGCCTCTCGGGCAACGTGGCGCGATCGTCCCGGCAGAACAGGCAGACGTTACGCTCAGCACCCACTATGGCGGCCAATTTTACGAATGGCCCGGCAAACTGGTGCGCACAGAAGCCGAGATTGATGCTCGCAGTCGTATGGTCAACGCCGTAGTACGGGTGGACAACGACAGGTCAGCCGATCAACCGCCCTTGCCTATCGGTTTATTCGTCCACGCGGAAATTGCAGGCCGAGAGTTTGACAACATCGTGGTATTACCGAGAGCCGCCATCCGCAACCAGACGCAAGTACTGGTCGTTGACGACGATAACCGGCTGCGCTATCGCGATGTCGAGTTGCTACGCTTCGATCGGGATCAGGTCTTCATCAACGCCGGCTTACAGGACGGCGAGATAGTCAACCTCTCGCCAATCCAGACCGTCATCGACGGCATGCGCGTCAAGCCTACCACCCCATGATACACACCGGAGTTCTGCGCAATGCATAGAGCGATTGAATGGTTTGTCGACAATCCTGTGGCCGCTAACCTGATGATGTGCATCTTTTTAGTGGGTGGCTTAATGAGCCTGCTGAGCATGCACAAGGAAGAGTTTCCGAATATTGAACCCGGCGTTGTGCTCGTCAGAATCCCCTACCTGGGTGCCGCGCCGGAGGAAGTCGAGCAAGCCGTATGCGTCCGGGTGGAGGAAGCTATCGAAGGTGTCAACGGTATGGACAAGGTGCGCAGCACTGCTGCCGAAGGCATGTGCACCGTACGGGTCGAGTTGCAGCCAGACTCTAACTTTAACGCTGTATTGAATGATATTAAAAGTAAGATTGATGGCATCTCAACCTTTCCCAGGGAAACTGAAAAACCGATTGTTTCAATGATGCAGTTTCGCGGCCAGACCATCGTCGTGGCCCTGTCGGGCAAGACCGATGAAGGCACGTTGAAGCGCATAGCCGAGACATTGCGCAATGACATTTCCGAGATGCCCGATATTTCGCAGGTAGCCGTGAATTACGCCCGGCCTTACGAGCTCTCCATCGAGATCAGCGACAACACGTTGCGACAATACGGCTTGACGCTTGGGCAAATCGCCACTGCCATACGCACCTCATCCTTAGATATGCCAGGTGGCTCGATCAAAACCGCCGGTGGTGAAATCTTGCTGCGAAGTAAAGGCCAAGCCTATCGTCAGCAGGAGTTTGAAGAGATCAATGTGCTGACTCGTGCTGACGGCACTAACCTGACACTCGGCGAGATCGCCACGGTGAAAGATGGTTTTCAAGAGGGCTTTCTGAAGGCGACGTTTAATGGCGAGCCCGCCGTTATGATTACGGTTTATCGCGTGGGCGACGAAGACACCATCAACTCATCGACAGCGGTCAAAAACTACGTCAAACGCATCCAACCGACGCTACCCCAAGGGCTTAACCTGACGGTTTGGATCGATGAATCCGTCACCCTCGGCGCACGTATTGACGCACTGACCAAAAATGCTTGGGCCGGGCTCGTATTGGTCATGATCATTTTGACCCTGTTTCTGCGCTTTAAAGTCGCCATGTGGGTCGCCGCCGGTATACCCATTGCCGTTATGGGCGCCCTGTGGTTGTTTCCCGCCGCTGGCCTAAACATTAGCTCGCTGACCGTGCTGGGATTCATTTTAGTATTGGGTATCGTCGTCGACGACGCGATTGTTGTGGGCGAACGCATCTACAGCCATGAGTCCAAGGACAAGACGCATCGTGAAGCCGCCATTGAGGGCACTGTTGAAGTCGCCATACCCGTTATTTTTGGCGTACTGACCACCGTTGCTGCATTTCTACCGATCCTGTTGATTGAGGGGCGTATGGGGCCGTTTTTTTCCGTGATCGGCTGGGTTGTGATCATCTGCCTAGTGTTTAGTGTGATCGAGTCGCAGCTGATTCTTCCCTCTCACCTCGCCCATCGACGCACCGACGGCTACCTTTTTAGCGAGACACGTTTCGTCAAAGGCTGGATTCGGTTTCAAGGATACTTTTCCGGCTCACTTGAATCGTTTGCTAACAACAGTTACAAGCCCTTCTTGATCAAGACGCTGGAATGGCGATGGGTGACTTGGGCTGTGGCGACAGGCGTGCTGCTCATGGCAGTCGCACTGATAAGCAGTGGCCGAGTCATCTTTCAATTTTTTCCTGCTGTCGAAGGCGAAGAGATTTATGCCACTCTGAATATGCCCGAAGGTATCAACGTTGAATTGACCGAAGCGGGTGCACGGCGCATAGAACAAGCCGCATTGGAGCTCGGCGCCGAGATGGACGCAGAACTAGGTTTGCCCGATGAAAAACACGTTATTTCCAATATATTTGCCTCTATAGGCTCGAGCGCGGCGCGCAGCAATGGTCCACCTCGGTCTAGCAGCGGCGGCAGCCATTTAGCAGAAGTGGTCATTAAACTAGTGCCCATGGAAGAGCGACCAGGACTACCAGCCAATCGCATCGCTGAACGCTGGCGCGAAAAAGCTGGCGCGATACCCGATGCCATTGAATTGAATTTCAACGCCAACTCGTTCAGTGCTGGCAACCCAGTTCAGGTACAACTCAAGGGTCGCAATGTCGATGCCTTACGTCGCGCCGCCGTAGGTTTACGCGCGGAATTGGCGCGCTACCCAGGCGTATTTGATCTCGCTGATTCCTTTCGAGCAGGCAAACAAGAGGTCAAACTCAACGTTTTGCCTGAAGCCAAGACTCTGGGCTTAACGCTTAACGACCTAGCGCGTCAGGTAAGGCAAGCGTTCTACGGTGAGGAAGCCCAACGGATCCAGCGTGGCACAGATGACGTGCGCGTTATGGTGCGCTATCCGGCGCAAGAGCGACAGTCTTTAGGCAATCTTGAGGACATGCGCATCCGCACTAGCGATGGCGCTGAGGTGCCTTTCCTGTCTGTCGCAGAGACCCAGTACGGAAACGGCTTCTCGTCGATCAAACGCGAGGACAAGCAACGGATTGTGAATGTAACCGGCGACGTCAATCGCGCAGTAGTGACCCCTGAAGAGGTTATGTCGGCAGTTGAAAAGTTTCTATGCAAGGAAGGTAGCAGCTTTACAAGCCAACAAAACGCCTGTCATAACGCCGATAACCCTGGCGTGACTTACTCGTTGGGTGGTGAGCAAGAGCAACGTTCTAAAGCCGTCGGCAGCCTTGTTAGCAACAGCCTACTCGCCCTATTGCTTATCTATGCACTACTAGCGATACCACTAAAGTCTTACATGCAGCCACTGGTCATCATGAGCGTGATACCGTTCGGTGCCGTCGGCGCTATTGTTGGGCACTATATTATGGGTTGGAACCTGATCTTCTTTTCACTGCTAGGCATTATCGCCCTGTCTGGCGTGGTGGTGAATGCGTCGTTGGTACTGGTCGACTATATCAACCGTCAACGACGAGCAGGCATGCCAATCTTCGAGGCAGTGACATCTGCCGGCGTTGTACGCTTTCGCCCGATCACTCTGACCTCAGTCACGACCTTTGTCGGCTTGATTCCTTTAATGACCAACCCACAACCAGAGACATTTATGTTTATCCCTATGGCGATCTCGCTAGCATTTGGTGTCTTGTTCGCAACGGCGATAACACTGTTTTTAGTACCAAGCCTGTACCTGATGCTGGACGACTGCCAACGCCTTCTCGGGCTTGATAAGACACAGGACCCAGCAACGATATTGCATGAACACACTAAGGATCTACAACCATAAAATTCAGCAACAACTGATTCAGACGCTCAGGCTGATCATAGTGCAACATATGACCGGCCTGTTCGATGACGGCATGCTGAGCGTCGACAAACAGATCAAGCCGACGAATCAACTCTGATTGGTATAAAGATTCGTTAGCCTGCGGTACCAGCCCCGCCTTAACCCAGTAGTCCTCGGCCTCGTCACCGGTGAGGATCAATACAGGGCAGGTAAACCAATGCATCTGCTGTTCACTTTCGATCATCGAAAAGGTTTGCCAGACCATCGTCATAGCAGGATCCCAGCGCCACTGAACACCACCCGCAGGATGTGGTTCAACACCCTCGTCGATAATCTGACGCGCAGCATCTAGCCCTAGGCGCGGGTTGTTACGCAGTAGACGCTGCAGGGCATCATCCTGGTCGACCATAGCTCTTTGAACCGTTGTGACGTTCAAAGCAGTCTCTGCCTGTTGACGCCATAGCTGCTGCTTTTGCTCTGTTGACAGGGGATGCGGATCACGCGGCGGGCCCATACCATCAAGTAAAACCAGACGTGACACGTCATCGGGATAGGCCATAGCGTAGCGACCGACAATATGACCACCGAGACTATGCCCGATGAGCGCAGGCGCTTTGAGGTGGCGAAACAAGATGAGTGCACGTAAATCCGCAACAAACTGCGCCATGGCGTAGGTGCCGGGATTATCACTGTGACCGTGGCCACGTAGGTCGACCGCTATGACATGGTAGGAGTTACAAAGCGACGTGGCGATACCACTGAGGCTGAGCCCATGGTCTCGCATGCCGTGCACTAAAACAATAGGAGGCTTGTCGGCCGATCCAAAGTCCAGAGCCGACAATCGACAGTTGGCACCGTCAAAATAGAAGCGTTTAGCTATCATGATTTGCCGTTAATGATCGGCGGCAAACCGAACCTCGGTGGGTCGGTCGCCGCCAATACAACTAGCCTAACAGTGCGTCAAATTCAGGTACGGCATTGAACAAATCCGCTACCAGACCGTAGTCTGCAACCTGAAAGATCGGCGCGTCGGCATCTTTATTGATCGCAACGATGACCTTACTGTCTTTCATACCAGCCAAATGCTGAATAGCACCACTGATCCCAACCGCGATATACAAATCTGGAGCAACAAGCTTACCTGTCTGACCGACCTGCATGTCGTTAGGCGCAAAACCAGCATCAACCGCCGCGCGCGAAGCACCAATAGCAGCACCCAGCTTGTCAGCTACAGACTCTAGCATCTTGAAGTTTTCTTCACTCTGCATACCACGACCACCAGAGATAATGATGCTGGCAGCAGTGAGTTCAGGTCGATCCATCTTCGCGATTTCGTCTTTCACCCAAGTACTCAGGCCAGCGTCTTTAACGATATCCAGCGCTTCAATGCTAGCGCTGCCACCCTCCGCAGAAACGGCGTCATAAGCGGTACCACGTATGGTTAACACCTTGATAGCATCGCTTGATTGAACTGTCGCGATAGCATTACCCGCATAGATAGGTCGCTCGAAGGTATCAGGGCTAACGACCAGGCTGATGTCGGAGATCTGCGCCACGTCGAGCAGTGCCGCGACGCGAGGCATGAAGTTTTTGCCTGACGTTGTAGACACGGCAAGGATGTGGCTATAGTCGGTACCAATAGCGACGATAAGATCACCAACATTCTCAGCCAAACCATGGGCATAGGCTGCATTGTCAGCAACTCGCACCTTAGTAACACCGGCTATCTTGGCAGCCGCGTCAGCCGCAGCTGAACAACTAGCACCGGCGACGAGGATCTCAATATCACCGCCAATAGCTTGTGCTGCAGCGACAGCAACCAGCGTCGCTGCCTTGATAGTGTCGTTATCATGTTCAGCAATAACTAGAATACTCATGAGATCACCTTCGCTTCGTTCTTCAGTTTATCAACCAGTTGCTCGACGCTATCGACGATAATGCCAGCCTTACGTTCTGCCGGCGACGTGACTTTCAACGTCGTCACTCGTGGCGTTACATCGACACCCAAATCAGCGGGAGTCATGATTTCCACGGGCTTTTTCTTGGCCTTCATAATGTTAGGCAGAGACGCATAACGTGGCTCGTTCAAGCGCAGGTCAGTGGTAATCACCGCTGGCAGCTTGACGGTAATCGTTTCCAGGCCACCGTCAATTTCTCGCGTGACGGTAGCTGTATCGGCTTCCAACTCAATGTTGGAGGCAAAGGTCGCCTGGGACAGGCCAGCCAGCGCAGCTAACATCTGACCAGTCTGGCTGTTATCACCATCGATCGCCTGCTTGCCGGCAATAATTAGACCGGGCTGCTCTTTGTCAACAATCGCCTTCAGGCACTTGGCAATAGCCAGGGGCTGCATGACTTCATCGGTCTCAACCAGAATACCGCGGTCTGCACCCAGCGCCAGACAGGTACGGATTTGCTCCTGACATGCGGACGTGCCGATAGAAACGACAATCACTTCCTCAACCTTGCCCGCCTCTTTAAGCCGAACCGCTTCTTCAATAGCAATCTCGTCAAATGGGTTGACGGACATTTTTACATTGTTTAAATCGACGCCGCTGTTATCACTCAGGACGCGGATACTCACGTTGTAGTCGACAACGCGCTTGGCAGTTACGAGAACTTTCATGAAATTCCTCTGCTAATCATAAAACTGATCAAAAAATGAAGGACAGCGACCGCTAAAACAAGCCAACGACTGTCGATGGATATCGAGAGCGCGTATTCTGCCGTTTTATAGTTTTTCGGTCAATAGCCGGGGATTCTACAGACGATCATATAAGCGACTGTTTTTACTGCTTTTATTCTCGAAAACCGAGTGAAGAGTAATTATAGTGGTTAATAGACGCCAGTGATTTCCTTTAGACGTTAAGTTTTCATACAATGCGTGCTTTGATTTGATCATATAAAACAGTAAACCGAGGAGTACAACGCTTTGGAAAGAGAATCAATGGAATTCGACGTGGTAGTAGTTGGGGGCGGTCCTGCAGGACTATCTACAGCCATTCGGTTCGCGCAAATGGCTAAAGAGGCTGGTGAAGAGTATAGCGTCTGCCTCGTTGAGAAAGGCTCGGAGATCGGCGCGCACATCTTATCGGGCGCTGTGGTAGAGCCCACCGCCTTAAATGAGCTATTCCCCGACTGGAAAGCCATGGGTGCGCCGTTGACCAACAGTGTCACCGATGACGACGTCTATTATCTGATCGATGATCATCAAGGCATGCGCCTGCCCTCCTTGCTGGTACCTACTGCCCTGCATAACGAAGGCAACTACGCCACCAGCCTGGCTAACTTGTGTCGCTGGTTGGGCGAACAAGCAGAAGAGCTGGAGGTCAACATATTCCCCGGATTTGCTGCCAGTGAGGTCCTTTACAACGAGGACGGCGCCATTGCAGGGGTTGCCACCGGTGACATGGGTATCGCAGCCAACGGCGAGCACAAATCAGCCTACCAAGCAGGCTATGAGTTACGTGCCAAGTACACGGTCTTCGCCGAGGGTTGTCGCGGTAATCTTGGCAAACAACTGATTAAGAAATTTGACCTCGATGCCGACTCAGGTACCCAGCACTATGGTATCGGCTTTAAGGAAATCTGGGACATTGACCCAGAAAAGCACGTCCCAGGCAAGGTCGTTCACACGGTGGGCTGGCCTCTTGGCCACTTTCCTGGCGACACGCTGGGCGGCTCCTACATCTACCATCTAGAAGACAACCAAATCGCCATCGGCCTAATCATCGACCTTGGTTACAGCAATCCACACTTGAGCCCGTTTGATGAGTTTCAGCGCTTCAAACATCATAAGTTCGTCAAGCAGTATCTGGAAGGCGGCAAGCGTATCGCCTATGGCGCCCGCGCCGTCATCAAGGGTGGATTAACTGCCTTACCGAAATTGGTCATGCCCGGCGGCTTGCTGGTGGGCGACGACGCTGGCTTTCTGAACAACCTCAAGCAAAAGGGCACCCATACGGCGATGAAGTCCGGCATGCTCGCCGCTGAATCTATCTTTGCAGCACTCAAAGGTGGCTCTGCGGGTTATGAAGTACTGGACAGCTATCCCGAGTCGTTCAAGTCATCTTGGTTGTACGACGAGCTCTACGTGGCACGCAACACATCATCCTGGCTGCATAAGTTCGGCTTGTTCCTGGGTTCGGCGATGACGTGGATTGATCAATATATTTTCCGCGGCAAAATGCCTATTACCCTGTCGGATCCCATACCTGACTATGCGACGCTTAAGCCCGCCAACAAATCAGAGAAAATCGTCTATCCAAAGCCTGATGGTGTTATCAGTTTCGACAAGTTGTCGTCTGTCTTTATCACCAACACCTCGCACGAGGAAGACCAACCGTGTCATCTGCAATTGACTGACCCTTCGATACCTATTAGCCAGAATCTGCCCATGTATGACGAACCGGCGCAGCGATATTGCCCGGCTGGCGTCTATGAAGTCGTCGATGAAGCGGACGGGTCGAAGCGTTTCCAGATCAATGCCCAGAACTGTATCCACTGCAAGACCTGTGATATCAAGGATCCGGCGCAAAATATCAACTGGGTTGTACCTGAAGGGACTGGCGGGCCGAATTACGGCAATATGTAGCTATAACAAAGAGTACTTCCGGCGCGAGCTCTTTTGGGGCCAGTGACCAGGGGGCGGAGTGCACTCCGACCCCTGGTCATCCGAGTCCGTACCTGCATAGGTTAAGTGCTGCTGGCCTCATCATCGACTTCACGACTGCGCTGCATAGGGAAGAACTCTCCCCGACTCCAAAACCCATACCAATCTTCGCCTTCAAAAGCATCGCAACTCACCAATGCCATAAGCGCATAGTAGACATTGCGATCTAGCAACGCCAGTAGGCCATCGCGCACCTCAACCAACGGTACATAAGCGCCATTGGCATCTCGTTGAAACACGATAGGATGTTGCCCATCAACGGCCACCTCATCGGCAACATTGGTCGTAAACGTCAACTGTTGATCTTTACCACTAGCCGTTGCCGTCATGAGCACCGCTATAAAGGGCGCGCGCTTGACCCTGACAAGACATTTTTCAACCGGCGTCACGAGATAGTATTCACCATCGGATTCCCGCCGCAACACGGTCGAAAACAGGCGGACCAATCGTTGTCGCTCAATGGCATCACCCTCATGGTACCAGGTACCGTCTTCATCGATCGCCATATCGATGTCGCTAACCTGTTGCGGATCCCACAGGTGAATCGGCGGATGCGCCTTATCTTTGAATTGTTCTAATTCATTGAGCAATGAATAAGTCAGTGGCTTGGTCATTTGGGCCTCCTGATTGAATAAGTCATGAGCTTCACCTGACGGCACTGCATGCACAAGCAAGCCAGATGGGTTATGGCTATTGTACCGTTCTTTGACCCGGGTGGATCAACTTGGCCGGGGCACTATCTCTACTCAATACTGACTAAGCATTCGCAAATAGGCGTCCAGAGGCTTCCACAGCGTGCTTTCTTCATGGGCTGTGAATACGCCGGCGCGAGACTCGAACTGGAAATGATCGACTCTCTGTTCCGAGCTCACGGTATACAAGCCCACGTCTATATCGAAATATCCCTTCTGCAGGTAGCTGAACGGGGCATTTCTTAGGATCGCGTCAGTAACACCGTGCCGTGTCTGACGCTGGATGATCAAGGGGTAGACCACGACATCCATGCCAGACTGGCGCGCACTCGCAAAGGCTGATGCGAGTGTCTCCTGCCCCTTTCCCGCCTGGGTGCGGGGATAATAACGACTGAAACGTGTGACTAACTGACGATACACAGAGGCATCATATTGGCTGCCGATAGGCGTAGCCACGTACAAACGCGTATTGTTAGTCAAAACCCACTGGGTGGATCGCTCTAAACGATGCCGCTCTGCCATCCCAACTGATTGCAGCGGCCCATGCCAGGATTCGAGTGGATCACTGCTGCACGCAGACAGGCACAGCGTCATAAGGGCTAATAAGCGAATAACATGAGGGTGCATGAGACCAGACCGAACTGATAAATATCGTTTAAGTATAGTCGGCGCTCAGATTTATGTGGCGTCACTTCAGCCGCCGATGAACTTCATCACGGTGATCTCACCCTGCAATGACAGATTTTTATCTGACAACGCACTCACCACAATATTCTGCAACTGCGGCAAAGCCTGATGCCAACGCCGGTCAATCAACGCAAGGGATTGAGGGTATCGAGGCTGACGTTAATGCGCTTGATACCCGACTCTCGAATCACCTCACGTTTGCGCCCCAATAGCCGGCCATTGGTCGTCAGGCTGACATCGCTCATAGGTAGTTGCATAACATCCAGCAAAAAATCATCGAACTTCGGCGTGACCAGTCGCTCTCCACCGATAATCCGCAGCTTGTCGATCCCTGCAGCCTGCTGCAACAACTTCACGCCCTTAAGTAATTCGGTCGCGGGTAGTTCATTGCGGACTGACTGCAGGCACTAACTATCAGGCACACAATAGGCACAGGCATAGTTACAAGCAGCCGTAAGGCTCACACGCAAGTTTCGATGACGTCTGCCTAGCTTGTCGACAATCATTCTTTTGCCCTCTTCATTGCTGCAGATTACTGCATGCTTTAACCCATGGGCATAGGGATAGGGACCTCCGTAGTCCAGCTCCAAGTCGCAACCTTCGAATAACTCAGCCCGTTAGAGCAGATCAGCGAGGTGTCGGCGCAATCTCGCAACAAAACCATTAACCCAAAAGACCCGATTTGAGCCTTTGATGAGAATCACTGCATCGTCATTCAGGTTCACCATCAAATCAGTCAGGTCAATCTCTGCAGCCTGCCCGTAGTGCCCCCAATAGCGTTCTCCTAGCTCCCCCGCATCCCAGTCGGCAAACCCCTCGCCGACGGTCATCACACCGTCAAACCCGGCGCAGAGCGCGACCAGTTGCTGGTGCATTTCTGGACCCTGCACGCCTAGCTCTCGCATCTCGCCGAGTATCGCCACCTTCTGAGCACTTCCTCCTCGGTTAGCCAGAGACACCAAGGCATAGCCCATACTGACCGGGTTGGCGTTATAGCTATCATCAATCACATAGCGCTGGCCGATTAGGACCTCATCGCCACGCCCCGCTGGCATGGTCAGTCGCGGCATGTCCTCCACCGCTCGGTCAAGGTCGACGCCGAGTGCCAACATGACGGCTAAACTCGCCAGCGAGGTCAACACCCGATGCTCGCCACCGGCCTGTAATTGATAGCTCCAGCGCTGATCTCGACTGAAAACCTGTACAAGCGTGCAATCGCTGCGATACTCCGGCACGCCACGCACATCAGCGCCCTCACCCAGCCCGAAAGTTAATACGTTTAGGTCGCCCGTCCCTTGATCAGCGGCTTCCTGAGCAGAGCCGAGATTAAGCCCCTCAAGATTTAGCTCAGCCGGTGCCACCAGCGTCCCGCCAGGCTTGAGCCCCAACGCTATAGACAACTTCTCACGGCGAATGCCGTCAATATTCTCAAACTGTCCCAGATGCGCAGGCAGTACATTGAGCAACAGTGCGACATCCATATTTACCAGGGTCGCCAGCGGTTCGATTTCACCGGGATGGTTCATGCCGATTTCAAAGACACCGAACTCACTGTCGGCGGGCATGCGAGCCAACGACAGCGGTACACCCCAATGGTTATTAAAACTACCCACCGACGCATGAGTGCGACCCTGGGCACCCAGCAGCACCTCAAGCCACTGACGCGCCGTGGTTTTGCCACTGCTACCGGTGATACCAACGACCTTGCCAAGCATGCGCTGCCGCCCTGCTTGGCCAAGTTGCCAAAGGCCATCAAGCGTATCTGCCACCTGCAGAACGGGCACACCCGGCGTCATAGCCTGCGACAGCATCACGCCACTGGCACCATTGGTTACTGCCGATGCGATAAATTCGTGGCCATCACGACTGGCTGCACCTGAGCCATGAAACCGAGGACCTGGGTCACCCGCCAACGCGATAAACAGATCCCCGACCTGAACGCTCCTTGAGTCGATACACAGGCCGTTAATGTCAGCCCCTGACTCGCTGACGAGCCCACAGGCTTCACATAACTCAGACCATTGCCACAATGGCAGCGACGCGCTCAACAGGGTCGACCCGCGGCGATCTCTGAATAGGCAGGAGCCGTGGCCAACAAATTCAAGTGAGCGTGGGTTGACTTGAACTCCATGATGGCAAACGCCAGCAAGGTGTCGCCAAGACGCGCAGTCAGCACCATGCATTCTGGCTCACGCATCATGACCAGCACGCGACTCGCCCGCCAGTGCCACCCAAG
>JBLHRT010000019.1:0-18481 GCA_047626255.1 Candidatus Azotimanducaceae bacterium | reverse complement strand
ATGCCAGCACGCGAAAGTGGCCCGCTCCAAAGACTTGTGGTACTTACAGATATGTAAATATCAATATCTGCGAAACTTTGTAGGTGTGTATGTGAATATAACAGAAAATGAAAGGCAATACCCCGTAACAAAGATGCTGTTCAGGACTTGACGAGGGGTCGGCCATCGTTCACCGCGACCTGTCTTTTTCAAAGACCTGCAGCAAGGTATGATGCCGGGATGTCAATACGTCTCACTTACACTGCTTTTGCTCGGTTACCGTGTTTTTTTCAGAGACGTGTGTTCCGTTTGCTACTCATTTGCTGGCTATGCTCCGCCACGGTATTGCTTGCTGAGCAGTTTCCTGACTTTAACGGTTATAGCCCCGATGTTGCGGCGCTGCTCGAAGAGTATCATGGGGAGTCAGACGGCCTTGGTAGCATGTCGCCAGTGATTCTCTCTTATCACGGCATTAGCGATGCGGAAACACTTATCGATTTTGAACGCGGTATTATCACCATCAGCGCGACCGACGCTAAGGGGGTAAAGCAAGCTGCTGTTGAAATTCTGCTCACCCAAATTGACCCTGCCGTCATTGATGCGAGGACAGCACACGATCTAGGCTTAGTTAATTCGAAGACCCAAAAGCCCTTCTTCTATGGACAGGTGGTGGATCAAGACGGTGTGGCCATTGCCTCGGTCTGGCGAGCGGGCCGGTTTGTCGATTACTTGATCGCTCGCCAAGTACACATCAATACGTCCCGCTTGGTGATTCCCATGATCGGCCAGCATAAAGCCATCGCCGGCAACAAGTATCTAGCCTTTGCCAAGGCAGCAAGCGCCAAGCATAGGATTCGAGTCCCGCTGATTATGGCAATTATCGAAACCGAGAGTGCTTTTAATCCCTTGGCACGTTCTCGGTCTAATGCGCTCGGGCTGATGCAAATCAAAGCAGATACGGCGGGTCGAGATTATTTCTCGATCATCAGTGGCTATAGCCACACGCCGACCAGGGCCTTTTTGTACAACCCAGCCAACAATATAGAGGTGGGAACCGGTTACCTAAGTATTTTGGCCGACCGTTATCTCGCGGGCATCTACCACCCGCAGAAACTAGAGTATGCGATTATCTCCAGCTACAACGGTGGGTCGGGCAACCTTTTTAAAAGTTTAGTGCCGTCCGGCAACCGGCAAGCGGCGATTGATCGTGTTAACGCGATGACGGTTAAGGAGTTCTACTGGTTTTTAACTCATCGGCATGTTCGAAAAGAATCGATGCATTACGTCAAAAAAGTCACCGCTCTTATGGCCAAGTACGGAGGGCGTTAGTGGCAGGCACCTTCAGGTACTGTCAGGCGCTGCCAGCTATGCTATCTAGCCACTGAAAAGCAGCATCTCGATCCCGAAAAACCTGCAGCTGCAAATGCTCCTGAGCGCGATGCACTGAAAACAAGCGAGCAAGACCGTACACCTCGTCTTCGGGAGCAACTATCGCTAGCTTCAGGGTTTCAGCATCCAGGCGTTTGGCTTTATCGGCCATAGCGCGTAATTCTTCTGCGCTCAGGGCGAGTCCGCAACTGCAATCCCAGAGCTTAATTGCGCTCGAGAAGTGAGCGCGAATTTCAGCGGCCGCAGCCCTGAAGACGGTCCAGTCAGGTGGTAGTAGAAAGCGCGTGGCGGTGACGCCATGGACCTCAGTGATTTCAAAATGTTGGGTGTGCATACAAGTTGCGCCATAGAGTGCCAAGCTGGCGAAAACAATTACGGCCCCGCTGGGCAAGCGGATTTGTTTGCTAGCGAATTTTCTAACATAGTTTCTTGATGTCACAAACTCTGGCGCTCTGCGGTAAAGCAAGTTCTTCCAATTCAACCTTCCTTGCGCTCTTCGTTACCTGATGGACTCCGCCTGGATGATGTCTCGGTTTACGTTTTTGTGCCGTGGGTTCGCGCCAGTTGCGATCTCTCGTGACCGTCTGTCTGCTTTCCCCCGACCCAATTTTTTCGTACTACTACGCTTTAAGTCAGGTAAAGAGACGAAAAAAGGTGGTTTCACCATGAAGTCACCTATTAATTGACGTGACTGGTGGTGAAGTAATGATTGTACTCGCTGAGCGTAGAAAGCAACTGTCCCTGATTTTTCTCTGTTCTTTGTTCTGTTTAAGTCTTGGTGCGCAAGCCGCCAAACCGCCCATGCCGGACATCAGTTTGCCTTCTGCCGTGCAAGGTGAACGGGCCATTGCGGCATTGGGAGATCGCCTGCCTGCTGTTGCCGCGAGTTACGGTATGGGTGTATCGGAATTTGCGCGGGACATGCGCAATGATCGCACGCTCTGGTTAGATACACGCGGTCGTCTGTTTTATGTTGAGGTGCCGGAGCAGGCGAGTCCAGCCAACGTTGATGTGTATACACAAGCTAACTATCCGCTGGGGCAGACTTTTCTGCTACAGAGTCGCCCTGGTGCCAGCAAAACCCTTTATCTCGATTTCAATGGCCATATTATTACGGCTACTGGGTGGAATGCGTCGTCCGGAGTTGACCCGATGTATGCCGCCCCCTGGTCGGCGGATGCTGATATAAACAACTTTTCAGACAGTGAGTTACGCAACATACAGGCCATGTGGCGACAGGTAGCTGAAGATTTTGCGCCATTCGATATCAATGTCACCACCGCGGATCCGGGTTTTGACGCCCTGGCGCGATCCGATGCCGCCGACAAGGAGTATGGTAGTCGCGCATTGATCACGCCCAATACGGCGTATCTGGACGCCAGTTACGCGACGTCCTCCGGGCAAATATACAGCTGTGGTTGCGGCGGTGTTGCTTATGTAGGGGTTTTTGGGCGCACCAGTCAAGACGGTCAACCGGCGCTAGTGTTCAACAACAGCGTTAACGGGGCTGGCGAAGCCATCACCCACGAGGTGGGTCATAACTTGGGTCTAAACCACGATGGCACGTCCACCGTGGGATATTACCAGGGGCACGGCACCGGTGAGACCGGTTGGGCGCCCATCATGGGGGTGGGTTATTACCAGGCGCTGGTGCAATGGAGCAAGGGCGAGTATTTGGATGCTAGCCAATCACAAGATGATTACGGGATGATGGGCAGCTACGGTCTATACCCTTCTGTTGATGATCATGGCGACAACCCCGCGTCTGCTACAACACCGGTTTATGCGTTGAGCGATGGTGGTGCCACGTCAACAGCAACGGGTACTGTTGAGACGCCTGCGGACGCCGATGTGTTTGTCATCGCCGCGGGTGCCGGGCCTGTCAGTATTACCGCGACGACAGTTGCTGTAGACCCAAATCTGGACATCCAGATCACACTGACTGATGAGAGTGGCGCACTTCTAGCGTCGGCTAATCCTGCTGATCTGCTTGCGGCGAGCATCGATGTGATCGTTGGTGGCGGCAACTATTACATCACCATCGACGGCGTTGGTAAGGGCGATCCGTTGGGTACGGGCTACACAGATTACGGCAGTTTGGGCGGCTATAAAATTGTCGCAACCTACGCTGACGGGGCGGGCCTAGTGCCGCCGGTTGCTGTCTTCAGCAGCGACTACGTGACGGGTACGGCGCCTCTCACGATTAACGTTGATGGTGTGGGCTCAATAGACGCATCACGTTGGTCGTGGGATTTCGGCGACGGGAATACGGCCATTGGTGTGACTGCCGGTCACACGTACACGCAATCAGGTGTCTTTGATGCGCGACTTACCGTGACCAGTCCCGACGGACTGACCGATACGGCTGCGCTTAGCATCGATGTGATTAATCAACCACCCGTGGCTCTGGGAAATAGCAATGCAGTCTCTGGTGAGGCGCCGTTGAGTGTCGACTTCAGCGACGGGGGCTCGACCGACGCTGATGGTTTCATCGTTGCGTATCGCTGGGATTTTGGCGATGGCAGCAGTGCCTTCACCGCCGATGCGACTCACATATACACGAGCTCCGGCACTTTCGGTGCAACGTTAACCGTGACAGATAATCTGGGCGGCGACGCAACACTCGCCGTATCCACTATTGATGTGACCCAATCGTCCATTATCGACAGCGTGACGTCAGCTGACGTCTTTATCGCCGGTACGATACTGCGCTCACATACTGCCACTCACGCGCTTGATGGTACGAGTCAGGAGATTACAGAGCGCGAGTCTGGTGGCAGGAAGAACAGCCGCTATAGCTATGCGCAGCACAGCTGGCTGGTGAGCGTGCCAGCGGGTAACTCTACTGTTTCGGTTAATGGGTATGCAGGTCCCTCTGGCGATGATGAAACCTTTCGGTTGGCTTATAGCTTTGGAGCGCAGAGTGGTTTAGTCGGTACCCTCAGCAGCGCTAGCAGCACGCGCAGTAGTGCCCCCTTTGATCACGGCCCGGGTACATTGACGATAACGCTGGATGATACTGATCAGACCGGTGGCAATCGATCGCTTGATACTGCGTACATCGACCAGATATTCGTGCGTACCCGCTCAGATGGCGGTGGTGTGACGACTGTTCCAAGTGCGCCCACGAGTCTTCAAGTCAGTGTCGTCGGTAGCAGTGAAGTGAGCCTGAGCTGGACTGATACGGCGAACGACGAATTTGGCTTCAGGCTGGAGCGACGCGCTGGTGGCGCGAGTTGGTTGAGCGCTGCAGACTTAGGGGCTGACAGCATTGGCTTCAATGACAGCGGCCTCGCAGCTAGCACGAACTATGATTACAGGATCTTTGCATTGAATGGCGCGGGCGACAGCGCCGCTTCCAACATGGCGAGTGTTACCACAGAGCCTGTGAGCAATCTCACTCTAAGCAGCAGCACATTTAAGGTCAAAGGTTCCAATCATGTGGCGCTACAGTGGAGTGATGCGAGTAGCACCTACTCAGTGTTCCGCAGCCTGTCGTCTCAATCCATGAGCACAATAGGTTCATCGAGCAATGGCCAGTATCTTGATGATGGCCTAGGCAAAGGCGGTATGACCCTGTACTACCAGGTATGTTCTGGCGCTACCTGCTCTAACATGATCACTGTAATCTTTTAGTGCGTCTATTCCCCCGGACTGGCGCCCGGGTCGGGACGCCAGTCCGGGGGTGGGCGCCTGTTCCCTCTGGCTCGCCCAGGCGCAGGTTCTAGCAGTCAACAAGGCGGTCTTTGCCGGCTAGGAATCGCACCCAGTGTTTGCCGGCCAGCTGGAATATCTGTGTGAGCGTTTTGACGTTGCTGAATCGTCAGAACCAATATCGATCAAACCGTCCCTTG
Organism: Candidatus Azotimanducaceae bacterium; assembly: GCA_047626255.1. Taxonomy (GTDB): domain Bacteria; phylum Pseudomonadota; class Gammaproteobacteria; order Pseudomonadales; family Azotimanducaceae; genus UBA4582. The sequence goes on along the minus strand of JBLHRT010000019.1, from coordinate 13,259 downwards.
AGATATCACGTGAATTATTATGTGCGCCACCCAGAACGATGCCGAGCAAGACATTGGGGTTCTCGTACTGATTGAACGCATCGGCGCCACGCTTGGCCCAATGCAACGACATCTGCATCGACTCCTTCGCTTCTTTATGACTGCCGGGATACGGCGTGGACTCATCGAACACCATAGCAATGTCGGCATGTAGACTGGTCTGAATCTTCATTGAAGTTTCTGAGTCAAAATAGACCTCGCTGGCATCAACCGGCGAGCGAAACTTCAGGCCGGCTTCTGTGACCTTGCGCATCTCGCCTAAGCGAAACACCTGGAAGCCACCCGGCTCGGTCAAGATGGGTTTGTCCCGATACATAAAGCGATGCAGGCCGTCATGGGCCTCAATCGCCTCCATGCCAGGCCGCAACATCACGTGAAAAGTATTGCCCAGCTGTATCTATATGCCGATCTCGTCTCGCATAGACGGCAATATACCTTTGGCGGTACCTCGGTCGTAGCGGTTGCAAAGATTGATGAGCGTTATTTTCAATATACGCGAACGCTCATTAATAGGCATGGAAATTGCTTTACCTTTGAAGGCGGAGGGCTACAGCCGATTACCGTAATTCGAATGGCACTATACACCGAGAATTTCAAGGGAGTAAACGTGATAAAGGTCTTTGCAGTATCCGAAAAAATTCGCATTTTGGTTTGCACAATGCGCAGACGAGAAAGATTAGAGCCCTGTCATCCAGTCCGCGCGACGATTATATTGCCTGCAAGATTCGCGTTACTTCTGGTTCTAGCGGCAGTCAATGGTCAGGCCATGGCACAAGCAAGTGATCTCATCACGTTTGAACCCCTCGGCGGATATCTACCTAACGGCACCTTGGCCGCAGACAACATGGCAATCAACACGCAGTATCGCGCCCAGTATGGTGTGAGCTTTGGCGTTGACAGTGATTCCAATTTAGAGATCGATTCAGGGTCTTCATTAAGATTGGAGGATACCGCTAACAGCAGTGGTATTTGGGGCTACGTTTCAACCAACGCAGACCAACAATACAACAACGCTGCAAGTGGCTTCGAGAGCCAGCTTGGAGGCTGGTTTCTGACAAACAATGGGCTGAATTTATATGAAGATCTTTTGATTCAGTATGACAACCCGGTTAATGATGCTTCAGGAGAAATTTGGGATCTCGATGGTCGCAATAATGGCAACTACGAGCGGTGGAAAATATCGGCCTACGATGACTCGAACAACCTTGTCGGCAGCGTGGAAACGCCACTAGGGCTGCACAACACGGTAGAGGGGTCTCTGGACTCAAAGCCCTGGGTGTGGTCCTTCGATACGGCTGGCGCACCGCAGATTATGAAAATCGCCTTGGCGTTTACTGGTACCACCGGTGTTTCTCCGCTTGGTTTTAACAATTTCGCAACATCGACAGCCAGCGTCGGCACGCCAGAACCGCAGTTCTGGGCCATGTTGTCATGCTTTGGGTTTATCAGTTTTTTTGCTTATCGCAAGCGACAAGCGTAAGTGAAGGCGCTAATCGACAAAAGTTCTAGGCATATCCTCGTCGGGTTCGCTGGCATCATTGCGCTCTCTTTGGGGGTCGCAGTGATCGCTCTGCAGGAAAGGGAACGTGACCGACTAGCTGCCGAACATAAGACGCTACAGCACGCCATTGATGTGCTTGAAGAGGCACCTGGCGAGGTGCTGAAAATGTACTACGAAACAAGGGGTAATGGCTTTCCCGCCAAAAACGAATCTGCGTGGGCGCATGTCCATGCCACCGCCCTGCTGAAAAGCAAACGCATCGCCGAGCTGGCGGAAATTTATCGAAGAAACCCTGAGCTGATTCAAAATGAGGAAACTTTGAGTATTCCTGTCTATCAGTTCCTGAGTTCGACAGGTCGGTATGAGGCCGCCAACGCTCTGCGTGATCATTGGCGTGACCGTGAGACTGATCAATTAGGCTGGCTGAACGCCGCGGTCATCGTGTACGTTCATGTCGATGAGCTGGCGCGCGCTCGCAGCATTGCAATGTCTGCCGAACTCGCAGCAGAAGATGAAGTATACCGCCAGCTACTGTTGGCGCAGCTGTCAGATCAACCGGCGGCAAGGATCGAACACCTAGACGCAGCCCTGGCATTGCAGCCCTTCGAGCCCGATGTGAGACATGCGCGCGGCCTTCAACTGGAATCAGACAATCAAATTCGGTATGCCCTTTACGAATATAAGCAGGCCCTAAAGGCTGATCCAGGAAATCCAGAACGCGCTCATGCGCTGGCTGGGTTTCTTGTCAGGAACAGGCAAAGTCGCGCTGCGTTAGATATCTGGGAGACTTGGGCGGAAAAAGACCAGCAGGCCTATATTCGCGCTGCACTGTGGAGTCGATTAATACGTCCAATGCAGGCAACGCCAAACGTTCCACGCGTCATTGAGCCGGATCTCGAGCTGATTGTTGCGGCCCTCGCCAGCCATGCCGAGCCATTCTTTGATTCATCTTTGCTCGACGGCTTAGTGGACCTAGAAGAAGTATTCTGGATCACGCTACTCAATAAAATTTCGACCGCGCGCTATGCGGACGCGCTCGCTCAAATGCATGCGCTGCAGCTCGACAGCTCAACGCTGAACCCCGTCATCTTCGATGGCTTTTATCAGGTACTGAATTTTCGGGTTCACAACAAACTTGATAGCCAAACGTCGCCGCTAACGTTGGCGCTGAAACCAAGCCAACTGCCGTTTATAACGAGGCAGCTAGGGCGACTGCAGAGCGTTAATGAAAACGCCGAGGGTGAGCGCGAGACTAACCAAGCCGTGAGAGCGCTGCTGAATTCAGATCAAATTTTCACGGCCATCGCTCTCGCAGGTGGCTGGACGGAAGCCGCCCTAAATCTCCCCAAGCCAACGGCGACATCACCACGTTGGCTGCAGTTGCAATGGGTTGCCGCGCTGAGCGCAAACCGCTCAGCTAAGCGCTCGCTGGCATATGTCGAATCATTACAACCATGGGACCAGCAGATTCAAGTCATCGCCGCCGAGCTCTATCTGAAGACGGGCAGAGTGGTAGATGGTGAGTCAATTCTGCGTCAACACGCAACCTCGGGAACGATGGCTGGTATGCGTGCGGCTCATCTCTACGCGAGGTTACAGTTGGAGCGCAAAGCCTATAACCCCGCGCTTGAAGCCATCATTGCCAACCCGTCATTCAGTATGACCGTTGCAGGCCACGAACTTGTTGCCCGTGTTTACATCGCTGCAGGCGCGAACGAACGCGCGCTGGCGGTACTGTCGCGCATCATCGAAAACTCAACATTTGCGCGCGAGTTTATTGCCATCGAGGCTTATCAGAGTGGCGACTACAAAAATGCCAGCGATAACCTCGCCGCACTGATACTCGACCAACCGGAGCGAGGTGACCTTCGCGTAAGTTTACTGCAGGTTGCCAAAGCACAGCAGAAGGCGGAGATTCAATGAAAAGTAACGCCTCGCTCTGGCTGATTGTGCTTGCTGCCGGGGCCGTTTATATATGGCTGTATGATGTGACGTGGTGGGACAACCAGCCATTAATTGTGCTATTGATTTTGGTACCGCTGATTCCAGCTTACCTGTGCCGTCCATGGCGATTTCGGTCCGAATCCTTGCCGCTATCGCGCCGCCACCAGCTATTACTGGCGGCGGCAGCACTCTCTTGGTTAGCAGGTCTTGGGACCGGCTTTGTGTTTCCTTTTGCGCTCAGCTGGACAGCCATTTTCTACATCGCGATGTATCAAAACCTCGCATCAGGTCGCGCAAACGATGTATTGAAGCTACTACCTTTTGCCCTGTTGGCCTTTCCGTGGATCTTTCTGGATGGCGATAGCATTGGCTGGTACTTCAGGCTGAGCGGCGCGATGGTCAACGAACATGTACTGGCTGCAATCGGACTCGATGTCGAACGGCAAGGCGTGAGTCTGATTGTCAGTGGGCTTACTATTCATGTGCTCGCAGAGTGCGATGGCATCGATACGCTTCAAGCCATGCTCATGGTCGGTGGCGTACTCGGCTTTCTCATTTTGGGCGACAGAGACTCGCGGTACTGGTACATCTGGCCTGTGATTATTGTTTTTGCATGGCTGGCCAATACCCTGCGCATCCTGCTGGTCTCTATTGTTGGGCTACTCTGCGGCGCGGATTTTGCCATGGGTACTTTTCACGACTGGGGCGGCACGATAACGGTTTCTTTGATGTTCCTATTATTTGCCTTTCTTACGCTCGGTATGTCTTTAGGTAATGGTGATGAAAATGAATAAGCTTGTTGAGCGACTGCCCGGCATCATCATACTGGTGCACGCGCTATTTTTAACGTCGAGTATCACTAACGAATGGCAGCACAGTCCCTTTGACGCCGGTGGTCATGTCGCTTTCGCGATCTGGTTTTCGCTTTGGCTTGTCCTGCTAAAACCCGATGTCGAACCGTCAATCTATTTGTCTTTGGCAGCTGGGTTTGGACTGGTTGTTGGCATGATGACGGATCTAAACGTGGTCGTACACGCGGCATTATTAATTGCCGCGTTGCAGTTTTTGCGACGAGATATCGCTTGCTTGCTTCTCCTGCTGGCGGGCATCGCATGGCTGCCGAGTTTTGGCTATGTAATGGCGATGGCCGGCGTATGCGAGGCTAATGCGGCCGCTCTACGCGTCTCGCTCTCACTTCTAGCCGCGGCAGCCATTATCATGTTGCTGACGACACGCAAGGTAGCAATGCATCATGGATAGCGCTAACGGAAAAATTTTACAGTGGCTAATCGTATTATTCGTCGTGGCGGCAACCTTTGCTTTTAAAGTCAATGCAACCGGCCAATCGCAAGACGCTCTTAGTGATATCCCTATCAGGGGTTATGGTTTCGACGGCCGAGTGCTCGCTTTCAGTGACGCAGAGCGTGTTTTTCTTGGCGACGCCGAGGCAATAAAGCATGAGTACAGCCACGCAAATTATCGACTGGTCGTCGTCGTGGTAGACGGCAGCAATAATCGCCATGCGGTGCACGACCCGATGTTTTGTTTAAGGGGGGCTGGTTTTGACATCACAGGCAAGGCAGCGTTTCCCATTATCAATGGTCACGGCCAGTTGATCTCGCTAGCCAACGGCGCTACCAAGCAAAAAGTGGCATTTTGGTTTTCTAACGGAGAGCAGCGTTACTCCGCGTTCAGTCGCTATCTGTTTGAATCTGCTGTCAACAGATTGACCCTGGGGGCTATCGGCATGCAGCCAAGAATGGTCACCGTTTATTCGGTCGGAGAACGCATACCCAATTGGTCGAGCGTGCTTGATCGATTTCCGGTACTGATGGACATCTAGTTGCTGTGGTCGATTGCAGCTTACTTCTTGCTAACTGACATTGTGCTGCTAAGACTAGCAGCAGCGACTGTAGTTGGCGCGTAATCAACATCGCATCGCTGTCACTGAAGAAACGATATTCTTCGTCAATCGCTACCTGATACACCCGTTTGACATTTTTAATGCCAGCGAAAGCGCCCACCAATATCATCAGGGTTGAGCCCGACAGATGAAAATGGGCCGCCATGGCATTGAGAGGCCGAAAGGTGTGACCAGAATAGATAAAGATATCGGTGTCACCCTCGAAGGGTTCGATACTGCCCTGTCGCGATGCCAATGCTAACGATATGGCCGATGTTATACCCACGGCCACGACACGACCGGCGCGATCTCGACAAGCCATAACCGCCTCGCAGACCGTCGCAGGCACAATAATATGTTCTGAATGTATCTGATGCTCTTCGATCGTATCAAACCGCACCGGCTGAAAGGTGCCAGCACCAACATGCAAAGTAAGGCGAGATTAAGCAGCGTGTAATGCATATAAGCTACACTTTTTGGAAAACGCTGATGTATAGTAACTGCTGATACGCATGCAAGTTTAAGACGTTGTGGTGGCGCGCACCATGCTCGCCAAGGAAGCCGCCGATCACCGGATCGATTATAGAACCCATGCCAAATGCGGCGCCCATTGGGCTAAAATTCAGCGGCCATTTATCTTCTGGCGAGACATTGGCAATATAAGCATTGCAGGTACTTGAAGTCGCTGCAATGCTGCCTGAAACAATCCGTCCAATGAATAATAAGGTCAAAGATGTTGTGATGCCCATAATCAGGTGATTCACACCGACAATAAAGAGGGAGAATAGTAGGGCAGGTCGTCGCCGGAGACTTTCATCAATAAGGCAGCAATCACATGCATGATGATGCCAAAGCTAATGGAGTCCAGCAGCGCAGTGAGGAAGATAAAAGCAGCGCATAGGAATTCATGGGATTGTGTCTTGGGTGTTTGTGCAGGGCGCTCGTCTAACCGGTATTTTCTGCTCTACAGCGCGGTGCCCTGCGGAATCACAATTCTAAAGGCTCTTTAAGGGGCTGGCGATGAAAGAATGCCATGCGTGTTGTGAATCAGTCAGCAGTGGTCATGATGACCCGATGATTAATTTCGAGTAGCATGTCAGCCTTCAGGTAAACAGGACAAGAGAAGCGATCCATGGCGCAAAGAATCACTGTTGGCAATTTGGCAATCGAAAAAGTATTGATGGACTTGGTGAGCGATCAGATTATTCCCGGTACTGGGGTCACCTCGGACGCCGTATGGCAGGGCTTGGAGTCGATACTGGCGGACTTGGCGCCGCGGAACAAGGCGCTGCTTGCGCAGCGTGACGATTTTCAGTCTCAAATTGATCGGTGGTACCAGGCTCATGCTACTCAGCCTCATGACGCTGTGGCTTATGAGTCGTTTCTGCGTAGCATCGGTTATCTTCTCGATGAGGGCCCTGATTTCGAGATAGAAACTATTAATGTTGATCCAGAGATAGCGCTGCTTGCCGGTCCTCAGTTAGTGGTACCGATCACCAATGCGCGGTTTGCTTTGAATGCTGCCAATGCCCGCTGGGGCAGTCTCTACGATGCGCTTTACGGCTCGGATGTCATCCCGGAAACTGATGGTGCAGATAAAGGCCGAGGCTATAATCCGATTCGCGGCGCGCACGTTATTGAATACGTTATGTCCTTCCTGAGCGAGCATATGCCGTTACAAGGGGCCCGTTACCAAGAGGTTATCCGATATCAGGTTGCTGCAGGTTCGTTGCAGGTGACTTTGGTCGATGGTCGTCAGGTAGGGCTAGTGGACCCGGCTCAGTTCGCGGGTTATGTAGGCAAGGCGAGCGATCCCACCGGCATTTTGCTCAAGCACAATGGCTTGCATCTTGAGATTCAGGTGGATCGCACCGACACCATTGGCGAGGATGATAAAGCCGGGGTTAAGGGCGTTTTGATGGAGTCTGCAATCTCCACCATTCAAGACTGCGAGGATTCAGTCGCCGCAGTGGATGCCGATGACAAAGCCGTTGTCTATGGCAACTGGCTTGGGCTTATGAAAGGTGATCTGGCTGAGGAGTTCTCCAAAGGTGGTGTCACTGTTCGTCGTCAACTCAATCCTGACCGGGTTTATACCGCGCCTGACGGGGCTGATTTGGTGTTGCACGGCCGCAGTTTATTGCTGGTGCGCAATGTGGGCCATCTGATGACTACCGACGCGGTGTTGTATCAGGGTGAGGAAATCCCTGAGGGTATCCTTGATGGTCTAATGACAAGTTTAGCGGCTATGCATGACTTGAAGTCCACTGGGCCAATTCGCAACTCCCGCTGCGGCAGTGTCTACATCGTAAAGCCTAAAATGCATGGTCCCGCGGAAGTGCAGTTCACTGTAGATCTGTTTGCGCGGATCGAGACCACTTTGGGCCTGCCGGTGAACACGTTGAAAGTGGGGGTAATGGATGAGGAGCGGCGTACAACGCTAAATCTGAAGGAGTGCATCCGAGTCGCCCGGCAGCGGATCATTTTCATTAACACAGGTTTTTTGGATCGTACGGGTGATGAAATACATACCAGTATGGAAGCTGGCGCTATGGTTAAGAAAACGTTAATGAAGCAACAGCCATGGATTGCCGCGTATGAGGACTGGAATGTCGATGTCGGTTTGCAGGCAGGCCTGCAGGGTAAGGCGCAAATTGGCAAGGGTATGTGGGCTATGCCCGATGAAATGGCGGAGATGATGGTGGCCAAAGTGGGGCATCCGATGTCGGGAGCTAATACGGCTTGGGTCCCTTCGCCACTGGCGGCCTCTTTGCATGCCATGCATTATCATCAGGTTAACGTTTGGTCCCGCCAAGATGAGCTCAAGGTTCGTGTCCGCGCCAGTTTAGACGGCTTGCTGACGATACCTGTGTTAGGTGGTGCAAACTTGTCGAGCGAAGAAGTACAACAGGAGCTCGACAACAACGTTCAAGGAATTCTTGGCTATGTTGTACGCTGGATAGACCAAGGTGTCGGCTGTTCAAAAGTACCAGATATCAATAACGTAGGTTTAATGGAAGACCGCGCAACGCTGCGGATTTCAAGTCAGCACATTGCGAACTGGCTACGTCATGGCGTCTGCAGCGACACGCAAGTGATGGAGACCCTCAAGCGTATGGCGGCTGTGGTTGATCAGCAGAATAGTGGCGATGCTGTGTATCGTCCTATGGCGCCGAAGTTTGCTCAAAGCGTCGCTTTTCAAGGGGCTTGCGATCTTGTATTTAAGGGTGTGGAGCAACCCAACGGTTATACTGAGCCGGTATTGCATGCGCGCCGCCGTGAGGCCAAGCACCGGTATATATAGCGCATATTTATGTTTGATCTGTTTAGCGGTCACCACCTACCGGCTGAAATGGGTACCTTTGGTGCCAGCTGCAGGTTTTTGATTTGCTTGGGTTAAGCGTGTTCCATGCTAGAAACGTTTTCTAGGGCAACGGTTGAGCGTCGGGTAAAGATATAGTGACAGCATTAGATATAAAAAAACATCGAATCCTGATTATTGAAGATGAGGCTCTGGTTGCCAGAGAGTTGAAGGGTCGATTGACGCGAATGGGGTGCGAGGTGGTTGGTATTGCTTATGGCCGTGAGGCGATTGCAATGGCGAGAGATACCCAGCCAGACTTGCTGCTTACTGATATTCACCTGAAAGGGGGTGAAGACGGCATCGATATGGCCATCGCAATCCAGAGCGAGCGTGACGTACCCGTTGTGTTTTTAACGGCGTACTCTGACGAGCACACGGTATCGCGGGCCAAGTCTGTGGCCCCGTACGGGTATATCATCAAACCTGTTGAGAACCGTGAGCTGCAGATTGCCATCGAGATGGCGTTGTATAAATTTAACATCGAGCGTGAGCTACGTGCGACGCAACAGCTCCTGCAGAACGCACTGGCCTGTATCGGTAATGCTCTGATATTTATCGATGAGTCGGGCCTCGTTACAGACCTTAATGTCGATGCACAGCTTATTCTCGGGCTAGATCGGTCCGAGGCTCTGGGTGGTCCTTGGACCAAAGTGCTTGGTCTTGGGCCGGCTTCGTCCCTAGCGATAAAAATCAACAGCGCTTTAGGTAGCGTCGAAGTTACTAAGCTGGCGGCATTTATTCTCGACAGCGGCAATGTATCTGCGCGCCTCGTGGATGGTATTGTTGGTCCCATGTTGCCTGGTGGTGTGTTGATTTTGCGGGCTCTGTCAGACCTTGCTGACCCGTTGGAGGTATTGCCGACGGCGGATCAGTTGCTGGGTGAGTTGGGGCCTGGCTATATTCGCCCCAGCGAGTCGGCCATGTGTCAAATGCTGGTAGCCCCCGAAGCGCCCATGGCGAGCAAGCATGATCTGCTGGACGCTATTGCTGAGCGCCTTAATAAAGTTCTGCGCTCAACCGATCTTGTCAGCGTTTATGGCAATGCGCAGTTGTCGGTTAGCTTGCCGTACACGGGTCTCGATGAAGGTAAGCAAATAGCTGAATCAGTTTTGCGAACACTCAAAGCAACGCCTTTTAAGCAGTCAGTCGCCGCGTTTTCTATTGGTCTTGCACACAGTACTGTCGGTGATCAGCAGCCATTTGAGCTGTTCCGGCGTGCTTCATGGGCCTTGCACGTAGCTCAGGAAGCAGGTGGTGGTCGAGTGATAAGTTGGGGTGAAGACTCTGAACAGCACCATAACGATGTGACTAACGATACCTCTCGGTTGAGAGAGTACCACAATGTCGTATTGCTCTGGAATCTTATGAGTTTGGTGATGAAAGCCGGCAGTATAGAGGCGATGAGCAATAAGCTGTGCCAGCATATGCAACAGTCGTTTGATTTGGTTCAGGCGGCGATTGTCGTTTTGTCGGGCGATGTCATGAGTACGCTGGGCGGCGCGTTACCGGGGGGGGCGCTGAGTTCAATGAGTGATTTGGGCTTGGCTGAGATTGAATTCCAGCGTTTGAGTGAATGCCTTCGCAAAGGCCGGACAGGACATTTTGGGACGATTTATATCTGGCCTTTACCGGGCATGCGTTGTGTTTACCTGCAGAGTAAGCAGCCTCTTGCGCAGGTTGATCGAGAGTTTATGCAGTCTTTGATTGGCTATTTTTCTACCGGCCTCGACCGATTTGATCATGCGCCCGACAGTGCGGCAGATTTGAGCGAGACGTCGCTGATTTACCAGTCACCGCAAATGCATAGTGTGCTGGAAAGCTGTCGGCTGGTAGCGCCGACGGATGCCACGGTGCTGGTGAGTGGAGAGTCGGGCACGGGTAAGGAAATGCTGGCGAAAGCTATCCATGATTTCAGCACGCGAGCCCAGCAGCCTTACATTATTGTCGATTGTGGTGCGATGGTAGGAAGTCTCATTGAAAGTGAATTATTTGGTCATGTGAAAGGTGCTTTCACCGGCGCTGATAAGCAGTTTTCGGGTCGCTTGAAAGAGGCTGCTGGTGGTACGGTGTTGCTCGATGAAATTGGTGAGTTACCCCTCGAAGTACAAGTCAAGTTGTTACGGTTTGTTCAGGAGCGGCAGATTGTAGCGGTAGGCAGTAGTACTTATGAGGCGGTAGATACGCGGATTATCGCCGCAACTAATAAAGATTTGAAGGCGCTGGTAGCTGCTGGTCAGTTTCGCGAGGACCTGTACTATCGACTTAATGTCTTTGCGATAGAGTCGCCGCCGTTGCGTGATCGGCCGGAAGATATTTTGCTGTTGGCGACCCATTATCTTAATAGTTTTGCTCAGCGCTATAGCAAACCGATGCAAGGCTTCACGATGGATGCGCAGCAGGCATTGCGAGATTATCATTGGCCAGGCAACGTTCGTGAGTTGGTTAATGTGATTAATCGCGGAGTGATCCTTTGTAAAGACTCGCAGATGAATTCGATCCAACTGGGTCTTTTTCCAAGAAGTGATCGGCTGAGTTCGCCGAGCCGTCCTGAGGCGGAACGAAACCTGTTGCAGGAATGGCTTTCAACGCGGGTGACCGCCGCGTTAAAGGGGGCTATGAGCGGTGCCACGGAGGGGATTGCGCTGGGTTCTGTAGCAGGTGCTGGTCTACCGCCGATGGGGCAGTGGCTAGAAGAAGATCTAATTCTTGCGTGTCTCGCCACGCATGGCCACGTGCTCAATCGTGCCGCAGCGGCGCTGGCGGTGCCTGAGTCTACGCTGCGGCGCAAGGTGCTGCGGATTCGTGAAATCTATGGGGATGACGCGCCAGTGCGACCTGATGACTGGCATGCTGCAACGCCTTTGCTGGAGGTGCTGTGTCAGATCGCTGAGGAGCAGCAGACGCCGCTGCTGGATATGGTAGCTCAGCATTTATTAGCTGAACTCGAGAGTCGGCCGATCAGTAGAAAGGCGGCAGCAACGCTGTTGGGCGTGTCAGTACCCACCTACCGGCGCCTTTCCACCTAATCGCCATATGTTTCATCATAAGAAAAATACGGCGATAAAAAATGACCGGCAACGCCGGAATATTATCGCCATTATTTTCATTCCGCATTTCCTCAGAATTAAATAGCTAATTTAAACAATAGCTTATGCCTATCCGATTGAATTGGCACAACTCCTGCATTACTTACAGAGCCGTTGAGCATAGTCTGACGGTTAATGCTGGGAAAGTCGTAGATGACTCCACGTGTGCCAGCCAAGTTGATGGGATTATTTTGGAGATAGTGATGTCTAGTTGGAAGTATGTTGTTGTGTTGGTCAGTTTGATCGTTGTAATGACGAGTTCATCACTGGTGGCCGCGGATGTTGTTCTCGCACCGGTGTCGGCGCCTGTCTTGGAAAAACCGCACGTTCTGCCTTTAAAAGCGCCAACCGATCGGCTATCGCGGTATTTGTGGGATGAGGCCGAGCAACCGACGGGTGAGGAGGGTATTTATGGTGGCTCGCCTGCAGCGCTGTGTTGTGACTTTTACGACAATGATTTCCAACAGAAAGGGACATCTACCGACTATGCACGCTACCTCTGGGATAAAGAGGAGACGGGAGAGCCTACCGAGGGTCTGATGATGACCGCCTCGTTTGCGCCCACGCCTATTTTTGCGCCTAAGAATGACACTTCAGGTTATATGGTCGTTGCACGTGACCTGATACTTCTGCGTAGTGAGGTACAGCAGGCCCGTGGCCATATTATTGAAGAGATGCCGGCCATCAACAGTGCTGCCGTTTTATTGAGTGCCGCGCAGGCAAAGAGGTTATCGCGCAGTGCAAATGTCCTTGGACTGGCCCAAAACGGTGAGGTGCAAACAGCTGCCCTCAAGTACTCCGTCAAAGGTGACAGTGAACTGCAGATTGAAGGTCGCAAGGTAAGCTGGCGTATTAATAATCTTGGCAAGCGACGATTGAGTTTTGCTAGCCTGATCATCGGCTGGCCGACGGAAAACGGACAATTGTTAAAAGTCCTGCTGAACGGCAAGAAACTCGATGCGAGTGATTACGATAATATGGGTTTGGTTGAAATTGACGGCAAGCTCCGCAAGAAAAAGCCAGCGACCATCACCATGGTGTTCGAGAACAAGGCGCTTGTTCAGCCCGATGACTATGAAATTTCAATGGCCTTTGATGAAGGTTTGAAGGTGGATTACCGGCATAACTCAAGCCTACCCATGCAAGGTAGACGTCGAGATACATTTTTCCCGACGCTGATTGATGCTGACCTACTTCATACGCAGGGTGTCACGGGTAAAGGTGTTGCCGTTGCTATCATTGATACAGGTAGTTGGTCGAATAAGTCGATTAATCTCGATACCCAGCGCCAACCGCGGGTCAAGGCTTATTATGATGCGATCGAAAACAGGACCTCGATACCCATGACCGATGAGAACGGTCATGGCAGTCATATTGCCAGCGTCCTTGCCAGTTCGCGTCGTACAGTGGACCTAAACGGCG